>DATGFI010000648.1:0-9461 GCA_035309205.1 Planctomycetota bacterium
CAGCCGCACAGGGGGGATTCCCATGACGAACCGGAGCGCCCGCTTGGCCCTGGCTCTCGCCGCCATGACATTCTCGGGGACCCTGGGGTGTGCCGTCGGCCCGGACGCGCCGACGGGCAATGTCGGTTTCCCGGAGTCCTATTCGGAAATCGACCCGAAGTCGCCGACCACGGGTCTCTTAGAAAAGGAGCCTTCTCCGGACTTCTCGTTCTGGAAGGATCTCGGCGATCCCCTCCTTTCGGAACTCGTCGAGCGGGCGCTCTCGCAGAGTCCGGATGTGGCTCATGCAACCGCAAAGCTGCGAGAAAGCGGGGCCATCGCCGGGGCCGCCTGGGCTGCCCTCCTTCCCGAGCTCCGCGGAAGCGCCGGGTACGCGCGCGAGCGCCTCTCCTCGGAATCCCCCCTCCTGTCCGAGTTCCATGCCTCCCAGATTCCGGGCTTCGTGCCCGACTTCAACGATTTCAAAGCGTCGCTTCAGGTGGCGTACGAGCTCGACATCTGGGGCAAGAATCGCCGCGCCCGTCAGTCCGCCCTTTTCGAGCTCGAAGGGGATTTCGAGCGACGGCGATCCGTGGGATTGACGCTCGCGGGAGAGGTCACGCTCGCCTACGTCGATCACCGCACGATGGAGTCTCGGCGGTCGATTTCATCGCGGACCCTGGAGGCGCGACGAGCTGCGCTACAAATCGCGCGGGACCGCGTCGCGGGCGGGCTGGGGTCGGAGCTGGAAGTCTCCCGGGCCGAAGTGGAGGGAGCCAGCGCGGAAGCCGCGCTTGCCGATCTCGATCGCCAGATCGCTCTTTCGGAGCACCGGCTTTCGGTGCTCGTCGGAACCGCGCCTGGGGCGCTTCGTGAGAGGCTCCGCGCGCCGCACGAGGCGCTTTCGCCGTTTGCCGTTCCGGTCGGCCTTCCCGCGCAGCTCCTGGTGCGACGCCCGGATTTACGGGAGCTTTCGGCGAGGCTTTGGGCCGCTACGGCAAGGATCGGCCAGGCCAAGGCCGACCTCTATCCCCAGCTCGTGCTCCAGGGAGAGGTCGGAGTAGAGTCCATCGAGCCTTCCACGCTTGTCCGCAGGGCTGCCGGATACTGGACGGCGGGACCTACCCTCCAGATTCCCCTCTTCGACTGGGGCCGGCGCCAGGCGAACTGGACGGCGGCGGAAGAACGCGCCGACCAGGCGCTCCACGATCTGGAGAAACAGGTGCTCGTCTCCCTCCAGGAGGTGGAGGACGCGATCTCGAGCGTACGAGATGACGCGCGCCGGCGACGGGCGCTCGCGCGCGCCGCCGCCGCCGGCCGTCGCTCCGCCGACCTCGCGGCGGATAAATACAAGGGGGGACTGGTGACGCAGCTCGACGTCATCGATGCCCAGCGCACCCAGTTCCAGGCGGAGGACGCGCTGGCGGAAGCGGACGGCCAGGCGGTCCGCAACGCCGTCCGATTGGCCAAAGCCGTGGGAGGCGGCATTCAGGCTTCCGAGAAGCTGATGCCGTCCCCCGAACCTCCCGATCAGGACTGAGGACGTTGGATCATGGCTCGCACCACGAAAGATCGTCTCCTCGACGAGGCTGAGCGCCTTTTTGCCGCCAAAGGGGTCGAGTCCTCGTCCGTCCGGGACATCATTTCGGCCGCGGGGGCGAATCTCGGGGCGATCACCTACCATTTTGGCTCCAAGCGTGCGCTCGTCTGGGCGGTGATCGACCGGCGATTCCGACCGCTGAACGACGAGCGGCTGCGCCTATTGGAATCGGCCGAGCGGCGGGCCTCCCCGAAAGCCCCCTGCCTGGAAGCCGTCCTCCATGCCGCCATCGCTCCCACCCTCCGGCTCATGAGGGAGCATCCTCACGTCCTCCGGATCGTCGGCCGCCTGCTGCAGGACCCGAGCGCCCAGATCAAGCGCCGCGCGGAGGCGAAGCCGCTCTTCGAACGATTCCTGCGCGCCATCCGGGCTGCGGTTCCTGATGTGCCGTTTGATGCGCTTGTTTGGCGAATTCATTTCCTGAGAGGGTCCCTGATCTACACCTGGACCAGCGCGGAGCAACTTCGAGCCATCGCGGGCCTCCGGATCAAGCCGGAAGATGATGCCGCGACCGCCCGAAGACTCATCGAATTCGGAGCGGCGGGGCTTCGGGCCCCCCATAAGGGCCGGGACCCGGTCCAACCCTCGCGGAAAAGAAGGAGGTTCGGGCGATGAGCGAGAACGGGAAGTCTTCCGGGCGGAAGCGCTGGATCCTGCCCGCTGCGATCGCCGCAGGGCTCCTGGCCTGCTACGTCGGGTACCGCATCCATCTGGCCCGATCGCCCTTCGAATGGAGCGGGACGGTCGAGGCCCGGACGATTTCGGTGGGTTCCCGAGCCGGGGGACGGGTGAAGGAGGTTCTGGTTCGGGAAGGCGACGCCGTCCGGGCCGGACAGGTTCTCGTCGCGATCGAGCCGGGCGACTGGCCCGCGCAGCTCGTCCAGGCCGAGGGGCAGCTGGCCCAGGCCAAAGCGAATCTGGAGAAGCTCGAACGGGGAGCGCGGCCGGAGGAGCTGGAGGAAGCCCGGGGACGCACGGCCGAAGCTCAGGCGGCCTTCGACCAGGCCAGGACCGGCGCGCGCCGGGAGCAGATCTCGGCCCGGGAAGCGACGCTCGCCGCGCAGGAGGTGGCGGTTGAGAAGGCCCGGCTCGATGCCGAGCGGCTCCACAAAGTGTGGGACCTGGGCTCGGGGGCGGTGTCTTGGTCCGACGTCGATGCCGCGGATCTCGGGCTTCGATCGGCCCGGGCGACGCGCGACCGCAGCAAAGCGGAGCTCGAGGAGCTGAAGAACGGCTCTCGCAAGGAGGAGATCGAGCAGGCCCAGGCTCGGGCCCTTCAGGCCGCGGCATCGGAAAAACTCCTGCGGGCCGGAACCCGGGCGGAAGATATCGCCCTGGCGCGGGGACAGGTCGCGGCGGCCCAGGGGAAGGTGGACGAGATTCGGACCATGATCGGGGAACTCGAGGTGCGCGCGCCCCTTCCCTCACGGGTAGAAGCCTGCGACCTCCGTCCCGGAGATCTCCTCGCCCCCAACGCCGCCGCCGCAACGCTTCTCGAAGATGGAGAACTTTATCTCCGGATCTATGTCCCCGAAACCCAGATTGGACACATCCGGGTGGGACAGGTGGTTCCCATCACCGTCGATTCGTTCCCCGGGAGAAGCTTCGAAGGCGTGGTCGAGCGGATCAATCACGTGGGGGAATACACCCCCCGAAATCTCCAGACGGCCGACGAGCGGGCCGATCAGGTCTTCGGGACGCGGGTGGGCATCCGGACCGGACGCGGGGAACTCCGGGCCGGGATGGCCGCGTTCATCCAGGTGCCCAAATGAGCCCCCAGGCGGCCATTCAGGTGCAGGGGCTCTCCCGCCGCTTCGGCGATGTGCTTGCCCTGCAAGGGGTGAGCCTCTCGGTCCCGGTGGGGATGATCTACGGCCTTTTGGGACCGAACGGATCGGGGAAATCCACGCTGATCCGGGTTCTGTGCGGCCTGCTGGCGCCCTCCGAAGGCACGGCAAGCGTCCTCGGACTCGACGTCGTCTCTCAGGGAGAGGAAATTCGCCGCAAGATCGGGTATATGAGCCAGAAATTCTCGCTCTACCCCGACCTCACGGTCGTCGAGAACCTCGAGTTCTACGCCAGCGTCTACGGACTCCGCGGCCCGAAGCTGCGCGAGCGCCGGGACTACGCGATCAACCTCACGCACCTGGGTCCCTACCGGGACCGGAGGGCGGCGCACCTGTCCGGGGGGTGGAAGCAGAGGCTCGCCCTGAGCGCGGCGCTCCTTCATGAGCCCCAGGTGGTCTTCCTGGACGAGCCGACCGCCGGAATCGACCCGGTCGCACGTCGCGAGCTCTGGGATCTCCTCTTTCGCCTAGCGGCGGACCGGGTCACGTTTCTCGTCTCCACGCATTACATGGACGAAGCCGAACGCTGCGCGGAAGTGGGATACCTCTATCTCTCCCGGCTCCTCGCCTCAGGAAAGCCCGACGATCTCAAGCTGAAGCCGGAGGTCAATCCGGCCGATACCCGCCGGGTCGAAATCGAAACGGCGGACACTGCGCGAGCCCTGGCTTGGCTCGGATCGCAGCCGTTCTCCAGAAGCGCGACCATCTTCGGCCAATCCATCCATGCGCTCGTCGACCGCGGAATGACCGACGAGGGCCTGGTGGTCGCATTACGCCAGGCGGGGTTCCCCCAGGTCCGGATCCGGGAGATCTCTCCCTCTCTGGAGGATGTCTTCGTCTCCCTCACGGAGGCCGCAGCCGCCGTGACCGCCAACGGGGGTGGCCCGTGAGGGATTCGTTCCTCGCCGTCTTCCGCAAGGAGTTCCTGCACATCCGGCGGGACGGAACCACCATGCGGCTTGCGCTCATGATCCCCGTCTTCCAGCTCGTCCTCTTCGGGTTCATCGATCAGACGGTCCATGATCTTCCGACGGTCGTCGTCGACCAGGACCGGTCGGTGGCATCCAGGGAACTCGTCGACCAGCTTCGCGCCACCCGAACCTTCCGGATCTCCCGCCTGACCCAGAATCCCGACTTCGCGCGGGAAGAGATCATCGCCGGGCGCGCACGCGTCGGGATCATGATCCCGCCGGACTTCCACGACAAGCGCGCGCGCCGGGACACGGCGAGCATCCTCGCCCTGATCGACGGCTCCGACTCGACCGCGAGCGCGCAGGCTCTCGCGGCGGTGAACGGGGTGATCGCGGAGCAGAACCTGAAGACGATCGGGGAAGACGCCAGGACCGGCACGCCCCTGGCAGCCCACCCGGTCCTGCTCTTCAATCCGGATGGTCGGACCGCGAACTACATCATCCCCGGACTCGTCGCGGTCATTCTTCAGTTCGTGGCGCTCGTGCTCGCGGCCGTCGCGATTGTCCGCGAACGCGAACAGGGAACGCTGGAGCAGCTCCTGGTCACCCCGGTTCATCCGCTGGGGCTGACGCTGGGAAAGCTCGGGCCTTACCTGGTCCTGGGATTCGCCCAGATGGCGCTTCTCCTATCGCTCATGCGATGGGTCTTCGGGGTCCCCATCCGGGGAAACGTGGTCTTCCTCTCGGTGATGGTGATCGTGTATCTCTTCTCGCTCCTGTCGCTGGGCCTCTTCATCTCGACCCGATCCCATTCCCAGCTCGAGGCCCAGCAGAAGGCTCAGCTCCTGCTCATCCCCTCCTTCTTCATCAGCGGGTACATCTTCCCGTTCGAAGGCCTGCCGGTATTCCTCCGAGCGATCGGCTACATTTACCCTCCCACCCACATGATCGCCATCATGCGGGGCGTCGTCCTTCGGGATGCCGGCCTCGTTCAGCTTCTTCCTCACGTCCTGGCTCTGGTCGGGTTCAGCGTGGTCCTGGTCTGGATGAGCGCCCGAAGGTTCCGAGAGACCGCCTTGTAGTCTCCCCGCCGCGATGGGCGGGGGAAAGATTGCGGCTGGTCGAGTCTCGCCTGGAAGAAGACTTCGGCGTTCCCGGCCTCCAGACCGCCGGCCTGTCCCTGCTAGCGCCTGAGCGTCAGCACCGTCGGCGTGCTGGCAAGCTTCAAGCCCGGGATGGTCAGGACCCCCTCGGGGTCGCTCTTGATCACTCCATTTCCGGCCCCAAAGGTCCACCGGATCGACTCGCCGGGTTCGGTATGAAAGTTCTGGATCCGCCGAAGCGAGACATCCGCGGTCGACTCCTCGGGGATGTGGAACGTGGTTTTCAGGTCCGCAGGAGACCTCAGGAACAGCGAGACTTCGAATTTGTCTTTTTCATCGCTGATGTTCTTCCATAGGAAGAAGGCGTTGACTTGCCCCGGGGCCTTCTCGTTCGGAGAGTCTGGCCAAGGCAGCCTGCTATTGTCGGATGCGTTTGTGAAGACCGCATAGGCCTCGTTCTTCCGGACGTTCAGCCAGTCGAACGAATTGATCAGGTCATTGAGTCTCAGGATGGCTTCGGAGTTGTTGGCATGACCGAACGGGCCCCAATAGAAGTAGAGCGCGTATTTCCGGTCGTTCATCGCCTGGACAAAGCGTTCATGACCGGCCGACCAGGAGTCATTGGGCGCCGAATAGTCCACCGCCACCGGAGGGTCCGGAATCTTGAGGGATGTCGGTACCGTCTTGGGCGGAAAGTACATCCGGTGGGAGACGTGCTCGATGCCGGCGGGAACATTGGCCTTGATCGCGGCAAAGACATCGCCGTGCCGCATGCCGATGCCGAGCGTGCCGCTGCCTCCCATGGAGTTTCCGCACAGATACACGCGATTGGGGTCAATCGCATAGGTCTTGATCACCCACTTCACCGTGTCGATCACGCGCCGTTCCACAGGGGTGGGATCTCCTCCCGAGTTCTTCCTGATCAGAGCCTCATCCTTGAGGTGCATGCCGCCCCACCACCAATCGCCCCGGTTGGCGCTGCAGTCCAGATAGAGCGCGTAGAAATCGTCCGGTGAACGGTAGATGTCGTGATTCCCCACTTCCGCGGTGCATTTCGCACAGGATAGGACATCGTGGCCGGCAGAGTGGAGGACGACATAGAGCGGCGCGCCCTTTCGCTCCGTTCGAGGATGAACCACGATGAAGGTATCTTTCTGCGGCGACTTGTATCCCCAGTCCGGCTTCGTCTCGTGCTGAAAGACCTCGAAGGATCTCCCGATGGCCTCCAGCCCTTTTCCCTTGGTCGCATCCTTGGTCGGAGTCCAGTCCGGCTGGCCCGCCGGAAGCGGCATCAGCTCCATCGCGATCATCATTGAAAGCAAGATTCTCATGCTTGTCCCTTGTCGATTGTGCCAATCCTGGTATCCCATCGTACAGGGACCGGAGCGCTGAAAGTTCAGCCTTCCGCCATCGATTCGGAATGCAGGGGGAGGACCGGAAGGGCGGGAGACCCGAGCGAATGGACGTGCTCCGGGGAGAAATGAAATTTTGCATCCGTTCCCCTCCGGAACTCCCTCCGTCCTATAATTGATCTGTGCGGATATGGGGTGCCGACGGCGTCCGACAACGTCGGAGGCAGGAGTGAGCCTCGTGCAAGGCGGTCCCGGAAGAAAGGCGAGTGATCCGGATGCCATGGCGGTCTGCCTGGCCGTCGTCCGGGGACTGATTTCGATCGAGCAAGGCCGGCAGGCGCTGCTCCAGCGGACGCCCGCAACACCCGCGAGCGGCCTCTTGGGACTCGCCGCGCCGCTTCGCGAGGTAGCCGCCGTCCCGGCCCGTCTCCATGGGGAGGAGATCAGCGCCTGCCTCAATCTCCTGGAGCGCCTTCTTCCGGAGCGTTCCGGGGAAGAGATCCTCCATGAAGAGGAAACGCTGGCTCAAATGCTGGTGGAGGCCGGACGTCTCAGCCGGGAGGAGGTTGACGAGTACATCGCCGTCCAGCAACGGCTGGTGGAATCGGGCCAGCGCCCGCTGCCCGGACTTACGGATTTGCTCCACGCGGATCCCTCTTCCGAAGCCGGGGAGACCTCCCGGGTCCCCCCCATCCCCGGTTGCGAATTGACGGGGAAACTCGGAAAAGGAGCGATGGGAACCGTCTGGAAGGCCCGGCAAACGACGCTCGACCGGTGGGTGGCCGTCAAGGTGCTCAAGAGATCGCTGGCCCAGGATCTCCGGTTCATCGAGCAGTTCCAGAAGGAAGCCCGGACCGCCGGCAAGCTCAGACACGAGAACATTGTCAGCGCCCTCGATTGCGGCCAGGCCGACGGCGAGTACTACCTCATCATGGAATACGTGGATGGCCTCCCGCTTTCCAGGATCTTGAAGGAGCGGGGCAAGCTTCCGGAAGAAGAGGCTTTGGGGATCGCTCTCCAGATCGCCCGGGGGCTGGACTATGCCTGGCAGCACCACATCATCCATCGGGACATCAAGTCCGAGAACATCCTTCTGTCGCCCCAGAAGGGGGTGAAGATCTGCGACCTGGGCCTTTGCCGGGACGCCGGAGCCGCCTTGGCGGGGACGGAGGGATTCGCCTGTACTCCGTCCTACGCCTCTCCCGAGCAGGCCCGCCGTGATCGCGAGCTCGATTGCCGCACGGATATCTACTCTCTGGGCATCGTGCTGTACCAGATGGCGACAGGCTCGCTCCCGTTCCAGGGGAAACCCCTGGAGATCCTGGCAAAGCACATGACGGAGCCGCCGCCGGCTCCCCAGGCGCGAAACCCCTCCATCTCCGCCGGACTCAACCGGCTCATCCTCGACATGATCGAGAAGGACAAGGGCAAGAGGCTTCAGGCTCCGAAGGATGTGATTCAAAGAATCGAAGCCCTCCTGGCTCGTTCCGTCCGGCCAGGCACGGCTCGGGCCGCGGCACCCCGGACCGGCCGGTCGTCGGTCACGACCCGGCGGAAGATGTCGGGGGAATTCCGGGCGGGAGTCCCTCGGACGCCGCTGTTCGCGTGGACGGCGGCCGCCGGAGTTCTCGCGATCGGAGTCTTCTTCCTCCTCAAGAAGTCGAATCCCGAGGAACACCCGTCGGCAATCGTCCGAGCGCCGTCGCCCCCCCCGCCCCCGGCGCCCGAAAGGAAGCCCGAACCGGTCGCCCGACCCAGTCCCTCGGCGTCGGCCCTGAAAGTCCTGGAAGCGCTCGAAGCGGCCTCCAAGCCGCCGAACGAGATCCTGTTCGCCTGCGATGAAGCCCGGAAGGTCCTGCGGGGCACGCCCGAGGAATCCCGATTCCGGGAGATCGAAGAACGCGCCCTTCACGCCGGAAAGGAAGAGCAGTCCCGGCACTACCTTGATCAGGTCCGAAAGATGATCGACCAGGATCCGACGTTCAACCGGAGCGCCGAGATCCTCCGGATGCTTCGCTCGGCCCGGAGCGGCGGACCGGAGCTGGAGACCTTGCGAATCGAGTATGAAACCCGCTTCGACCGGGCCGCGCGCCAGGTTCGGGATGGGATCCTCGAGACCGCCTTGCCGCTCCGGGATCAAAAACGCTTCAATGACGCCCTCGCCCTGATTCGAGGCTTTCCCGGGGGTTTCCGCCCGTCCAGGTACGGACCGGAGCTCGAGAAGCTCGCAGAGGACATCGATCGCGAATGGTCCGCCCAGATCTCCTTCGAGCAAGGCCGCTCGAGGTGGGCCGGCTGGAAGATCCCGTGGGGCGAAAACGGAGCTGCGCCCACCGTCGTTCCCTCCAAGGCAGGGCGCCCGTTCGTTTTGGTGACCTCGTCCTCGACGGAGAAACTCCCGTTCGCCCTCGAAAACGACTTCTCGATCCCCGATGAGGGGACCGCGCTCCTATCGGTGATGGTTGCCGCGGAGCCTGGGGAATCCTGGGAGCTCAGAGTCAGCGCGCAAACGACTGTCCTGAAGCGGCAGGTAATCGGGAAGAAGGAAGGGGGCTGGGAAAAGGTCGTGGTGGACCTCTCGGCATATCACGGAAGTTCCGTCCGTCTCCGCCTGGAGGCACGGGCGATCCAGGGCCAGCCCAAGGCCTGCTACTGGAGCGAAATCGACC
>DATGFI010000649.1:0-7417 GCA_035309205.1 Planctomycetota bacterium
AATTTCCCCGCGCGGGCGATCGCTCTTCGAGAGCGGATGCTGGTCGACTCCAATCTCGACTGGGGACAGGACCTGGGCCGTCTGCGGACGTACTTGCAGAAGCACGGAATCCCGTCGGTCAAGCTCGCGTACTTCGGAACCGCTAGCCCCCGGGCGGTGGGCCTCGTCCACGAGGTGCTGCCGGCCACGGGACTCTATATTGGAAGAGAAAAAGAGTGGCCGCGCGCCCGGGACCTGCGAGCGTTCGATTGGGTGGCGGTGAGCGCGACAACCTACGCGGGGATCGCCTCCGATCACCGAGACTTCTACCGGAACCTGCTCGGGGGCCTTGAGCCGGAGGAGCGGATCGGCCATTCGATCCTGCTTTATCATCTGCCGGCCGGATGGAAGCGGGTTTCCATTCCGGTTTACCGCTGAAGGATGAGACGGACCTGGGCTCCGGGAACCGTGGACTGGGAGAGGGAGCGCAAGCTTCCCGACTCCGCCCAGATGGAGAGGGGTCGGGTGCCGGTGTTCTCAACCCGGAAGCGCCCCTCGGCGTCGGTGACGACGGTGCGGCTGACGTAGCCCGCCACCGATGAGAAGGACCAGCCCGTTCCGTCCGTGGACGTGGTGATCACTGAATTCGACAGCCCCATCTGGTCACGGGGAAGGACATAGCCGAGATTGAGGGCGGCCGTCACCCGGGCATCCTTGACGGGAGCTCCTTTCAGATCCACTACTACTCCGTCGACTCCTTGGCCCGGGACAATCGGAACGACGACGTAGACAGTTTGATCTCCGGCAAGGAAGGATTCGGCATAGGCCGGCCCCACCAATGATGAATGCGGTATGACGGCGACGATCTTCGCCCCTGCCGGGACTAGATCGAAGGTGGCCACCAGTTCATCCTCGAGATTCCGATGGGAGTCGAGGAGACCCGAGGTCTTGGAGAGGATCATGATGCTGGCCGACAGGTGCTCGACGGGAGGCGAAGGAGACAGGTGGACGACGAGCTTTCCCAGACCCACTGCAAGCGGAGCAGGTCCGCTGAGCGGGGTCCCCGTAGGCGGAGTAGGCAAAGTTCCGCTTGCCGTTGGAGCCCCGGCCGATCCGGAAGCCCCGGGGCCTGCGGAGATACCTTGAGACGTCGCCGGAGAGGGGCCGGGGGGAGGCTCCATGCGCCCCCGGCGGAAAAGAAGGAATGAGCCCAGCGCCAAGGCAATGAGGAAAGCCAGGACGTGGGTCGTCAGACGTTCGCGCTTCATCCTACAGTTTCTACGTCTTAGCGCCGCCCGGGATGGGAACGATCGGCGGGGTTCCGGCCGGTACTACGGCTTGAAGGTGCTCTTGTAATCCTTGAACGTCTGCTGTGCGGCCTGCTTCTGGTTCTGCGGATCGCCGGGCGTTGTTCCGTCGCCTCCGGTCGTCCCACTGTTCGTCGAATCGTCGTAGGTGTTGCTGGCCGCCTGAATGTCCTGGCCGATTTCGGTGGACGCCGCCACCAGTTGTGCCTGGACCTGGGCGTTAACGGCGGCGGTGATGGCGGCAGCGACGGCATTGGCGTCGGACCCATCCGGAACGGTCACCGTGATCGGCGACTGCACCTGCTTCAGGTACTTCTCAATGACGGGCTTGTTCACGAGCTTGAAGACGTCATCGTCCAGTTGCGCATGACCATCTTCGTGCGCCTTGAGGGTGTTGTAGATATCCTTGGCCTCTTTCGTCGCGTCCTTTCCCGGGGCCGCGGGAAGATACATGGTGATATTGAGCTGAGGGGTAGCGGTGATCGTCAAAATGGTCACCGTAATCGTCTGGGGTCCGGACTTCTTCGTATTGTTGTTGCTCGTCGTGGTGCTGCCCCCGATTGGGACCAGGAAGGCCGTATAGCCGTCTTCGTTCGGATTGGCTCCAGCGGGAGGATGAGCCTTGTCGAAGGGGGCCGTCGTAATGGTGGGCTTCCCCGGCGGGGTGACGGTGATGACGGGACCGCCGCCCGCCGGCTGCTTCGCGCGCGCAAAGGTGAAGGCGAAGAGGGTCGAAAAGACGACCAGTCCAGCCACCAGGATCTGCCGCTTCATGGCATCTTCTCCCATATCTGCTTCCCAACTCCTGAAGGGCATGACTATAGAATTTTGAACCCGACCCGTCAAGAAGTCAGGAAGTGTCCCCCACGAATAGCACCGCAACCGCTGGCCGGGAGCGAGTGGGCGTGACATCCTGGCTGGCCCCGATTCCTCAGTCGCGGGTGTCAGCCGCCCCGCACCCGCGTACCGTCTGGCATTACGACGAGTGGAGCGGCCCAACGGAGGGCGTATGGCTTTCGAAACTTCGAAAACTACCGACTTCGGGTTAGAGATACTTTGGTAGTTACGAGGCCTGCCCCCGTTGCGGGTGAAGAGCCCGTAATTTTACTGCAGAAAGAAATGGTGCGCCGCGAGGGATTCGAACCACGACCCGCTGATTAAGAAACAGCCCCGCGGGCCCCGGATACCGGCGGTAAGTGACCGCCAAAATCGGATATATGCGGTCGCAGGGGCCGTTTAGAGCGGATTCCTTCTTGCGGACATAGACCTCACGAACGGACCCAGGCGGACTCGAATCGACCGAGAAATCGTACACAGATCGTGCAAGATATACATCCCTCATGGGTCTCGGCTAGCGACCTGTTAAGAATCGGGGACCCAAAGGACCATCATGAGCAATCCTTTGCTCCGAGGGATGTCGCAAGCGCGAGAATCGCCACGCGGTCACCCGACGAGAGCTTCGACCAGAGTACCGCCAGGCGCTCGAGGTCGGGCTCATCCGTTTGACCTCCTTTCGACCTTTTCGTTGGCCCCGCTTGGTCTCCTCCCTGTCCGGGTGTGACCGAGTCAGGGGTTCTCCCTCGTAAGTCGTTGGGACACAAGGGCCGGGTATTTGCTCGCAAGGTGTCTGGACTTGTCCGGGATGGCTCGGAAAGGTTCAAATCCTGTCGCCCCGACCATTTCACCCGTCGCGACATCTCCGCGCCAAGACGCGTCAATGCGCAACTCCTTTGCCCCAAGGACTTCCGATGGGGCCGGCCTCGGCGCAGGCGGTCGCTGGCCAGCGCCTCCTGGAGCACGGCGACCAGCGGGCCGTTCCCAGAGAGGGAAACGCTGTAATGCTCACCTTTCGTGCTGATGTGCTTCGTTGCAGCGTCCAGGCCAACCAGCGTCTTCCCGGCTCCCGGCACTCCCGTCACGAAGCAGACAGCCTTGCGGCGGCTCTGGAGAGCATCGCGGATGGTCTCGTCAACAGATGTCGCGATTCGTGTCAGGTGGGTAGCCCTGCGTCGCTCCGCGAGATCTCGGCCACGGCGTGCCCACGATAGAGCACCAGCGTGGCCTCGATGATGGTAGGTGTCGGCTTGTAGCCGCTGCTCTCCCAGCGATCGATCGCGACCTCCTCCGCCCGAACACGCTTGAGGACGCCCGCAAGAGTGCCTGCCACGCCTCGGCATCCGTACGCGCTGTCTTGAAGAAGTGGTCATCAGGCTGGGACCAGCCTGGCGTTAAGGCGTCCATCCCATCCCCGTCCCCATCCCCTCATGGTCATGGAATTGTAAGGCAAGTACTAAACTTCTTGCACCCTCCCCCACCCTTCCGATACTGTTTCCAGAAGGGAAAAGGCGTCGCCCGTCGCGACCGGGGAGAGACGCCACATGGGGGTGTGCATTGAAGCCTAAAGCGCTATTACCCTGCCTTGCGGTCGTCCTGGCTCTCTTCCCCTTCTCGGCCTCGGGCCAGCAGGCCCCGGCGACTTTCGCCAAATCGGAGTGGACCTGGGTTTCAGGGTCCAACACCGTCAATCACCCCGGCGTCTACGGCACGAAAGGCATCGCGTCCCCGACGAACATCCCGGGGAGCCGGCAACAGGCGTCGTCATGGACCGACACCAAGGGCAATTTCTGGGTCTTCGGCGGCTTCGGCGAAGACGTGTTCTCGACCGAGGGCTGGCTGAATGATCTGTGGAAGTTCGACGGCACGAACTGGACCTGGATTTCGGGCGGCAATACGGCAAACAGCTACGGCGTCTACGGCACCCAGGGCATCCCGAATCCCAGCAACCTGCCCGGCGGCCGGGCGCAGGCCGCGGCCTGGCTCGATCCCCAGGGCACGGTGTGGATCTTCGGCGGGAATGGCTCCGGGGCCCCTTATTCCCGGGGGAATCTGAACGACCTGTGGAAATTCGACGGGACGAACTGGACGTGGATCTCCGGATCCCAGGCGACCGGAGTTCAAGGCACCTATGCCACGAAAGGAACTTCCAATTCCCTGAACTGCCCCGGCTCCCGGCAGAACCCCTCCAGCTGGCTGGACTCCTCGGGGCGTTTGTGGCTGTTCGCCGGGTTCGGATCGGATCTCGGAGGAAGCACTGGATATCTGAACGATCTGTGGATGTTTGACGGCTCGAACTGGAGCTGGATGGGCGGCTCTAACACCTCGTATCACACGGGACATTACGGGACCCAGGGCGTGGCGGACCCCGCAAACGTTCCCAGCGGCCGTATGGACGCCGCCTCCTGGACCGACAATTCCGGAGCCCTCTGGATCTTCGGAGGATTGGGATACGATTCGACCTTCACCCTGGGCTCGCTCAACGATCTGTGGAAATTCGACGGCACCCTGTGGACCTGGGTCGCCGGTTCGGCCACCGCCAATCAGAAGGGGATCTATGGCACCAAAGGGACGGGAGCCCCTGGAAACTACCCGGGCGGACGAATGGGAACGGCCGCCTGGATGGAGAAAGGCGGGGTGCTCTGGCTCTTCGGGGGAAATGGCTTAGACTCCGCAGGATCCCAGGGAATGCTCAACGATCTGTGGTCCTGGAACGGAACTGTCTGGACTTGGATTTCGGGATCCAATCTGATCAACCAGTCGGGGAGTTACGGCACCCTCGGAGTGGCGGCACCCACGAATGTCCCGGGCGCCCGCCAGGATGCGGCTCTCTTTCTCACGGCCGTGGGCGATCTGTGCCTTTTCAGCGGACAAGGAGTCGACTCCGCGGGAAGCCAGGGGCAGCTGAACGATCTGTGGCATTACCGGCCCGGCACGAATCCTGAAGCGATGCCGGCCGCGCCCAAGGGAGTGGCCGCGGCCCCCGGCCACGGAGCCGTCCAGCTCTCCTGGAACGCCTCCCTCGGGGCCACCTCGTATACGATCAGCCGGGGCACCACGAGCGGCGGAGAAACCCTCCTCGTGGAAGGGGTGACCAGCCTTCATCTGGTCGACAAAGGACTCACGAACGGCACGAAGTACTATTACGTGGTGGCGGCCGCGGGACCCACCGGGATCAGCGGCTTCTCGGCCGAGGTGTCGGCGACGCCGCTTTCCACCCTTCCGGCTGCCCCCGTGCTTTCCGACACTCCGGGAACCGGAAAGGTCGTGCTCACCTGGACCCATACCGGGACCAGCTATCAGGTGTCCCGATCCCTCTCGAACGGCGGTCCTTACGCTGCGCTTGGAGGGTCCACCACGAAGGGCACGCTGACAGACACCGGTCTCGTGAACGGAACGACCTACTACTACGTCGTGGTGGCGACGAACAGCGTCGGCTCCAGCGTCTTCTCCAACCAAGTCGCCGCGACGCCGAGCGGCCCTCCGCCCTCGGGCAGCTGGACCTGGATGACGGGATCCAACGCCCAGGGACAGGGCGGATCCTGGGGAACCCTGGGCATCCCCTCGCCTTCGAATACTCCGGGGTCCAGGAGCGCTTCGGCAACCTGGACGGATTTCTCCGGGAACTTCTGGCTCTTCGGGGGCGGAGCCAAGGATTCCAACGGCGGCAATGGCCCGATGAGCGATCTGTGGAAATTCGACGGGACCAATTGGACCTGGATGTCCGGACCGAACCTTGCGGGTCTGCCCGGAGTCTACGGCACCAAGGGCGTGGCGGCTCCGACGAACATCCCGGGGGCCCGGGAGTACGTGGTCTCCTGGAGAGACCTCCAGGGGAACCTGTGGCTCTTCGGGGGCTATGGCCTCGATACCAACTTCACGCAGGGCGAGCTCAATGACCTGTGGAAGTTCGACGGCACCAACTGGACCTGGGTGGCCGGCTCGAACGTGATCAACTCCGTCGGAGTCTATGGAACGAAAGGAGTCGCGGCTCCCGGCA
The DNA here is from genome assembly GCA_035309205.1 of Planctomycetota bacterium. Lineage (GTDB taxonomy): Bacteria > Planctomycetota > MHYJ01 > MHYJ01 > JACPRB01 > JACQFK01. The sequence continues at coordinate 6,121 of DATGFI010000649.1, forward strand.
ATACCCCCGGGGGCCGGGACAGCTCGGCCTTCGCGCTCGACGGCGGCGGCAACTTCTGGCTCTTCGGAGGCCAGTCGCTGTCGAACAATCATGACTGGAACGACCTGTGGAAATTCGACGGCACCAACTGGACCTGGATCTCAGGATCGAATACCACGGACCAGACGGGCACCTACGGCACGAAGGGGGTCGGCGCTCCCGCGAATATTCCCGGCGCTCGCGCCATGGGCGCAGGGTGGATGGATTCGTCGGGAAGATTCTGGCTCTTCGGCGGGAATGGGGAGACGGGACCGAGCCAGAAGGGGAACTTCAACGATCTGTGGAAGTTCGACGGCACCAACTGGATCTGGATCTCAGGCCCCGCGAACAGCAGCGCGCCGCGGGGAGTCTACGGAACCCAGGGGGTTCCCGCCGCCGCCAACACTCCTGGTATCCGGTTCCTCCCGGCCCACTGGATTGACTCCTCCAACAACCTCTGGATCTTCGGCGGCGGAGGGAATGATTTTGATTGGGCGACCGGTTCCCTCAATGATCTGTGGAAGTTCGACGGCACCAACTGGACCTGGATCTCAGGCGCCGATACCGACTGGCAGATCGGGACCTACGGAACCAAAGGGGTAGCCGCCGCAGGAAACGTCCCGGGCGCCCGGAACGGCTCGCTCTCCTTCATCGACATCTCCGGCCGCCTGTGGCTCTATGGCGGAGGCGGATACGACGGATTCGGGGTCCTGGGACCCCTCAGCGACTTCTGGCGCTGGGGCCCATAGCACCTGGACGGATCGGCCCTGGGGAATGTCGAACGAGCCAAGGGAGCCCGGAACGTTCAGCGTTCCCTCCCTCGCTGCCGGACAAGCGCATCACTGACCTTGCTCGTTAAATGAAGAAGCGCCTGGATCAGAAGTTGGATCCTTTGTCCCATCCTCCGACGCTGGGTCTGGACGGGTCAGGTTAGAGGCGTAGGGGATGAAGCGGTTTCGAAGGGCCGCCAATCCAACATGCCAAGCCTCAAAGGGAAGTTCCGACCATGGGACGCGATCGCGCAGGCGGCGGGGGCGGAAAACCTGACGCAACATTCTGACCTGGAGCAAGATAACGATTCACTGTTCAACGATGGAAGCCACGCTTCAAATCCTGTCGCCCCGACCATTCTTTTCCCGGGACCGATCCTGGGGAATTCCCGACCGATTCCGATCGAAGTGCAACCAAACTGGTGTCGGAGGAGCCCTGTCCCGGTCCGCGGGAGCCCCCGACCGCTTAATGCTTGATGCCCGGTGACTTTTCTCCTAACCTTGTGGTT
>DATGFI010000650.1:0-2393 GCA_035309205.1 Planctomycetota bacterium
CGGGGCCGGAGCACGGACGATCCTATTGCCGTCTTGAGCGGCAGGATCAACTTCGGATTCGAAAGCCAGGCGATCACTCGCTGCGCATTCATCGTCATTCCTGCCGGAGGAGAGGCCTGGATCAGCGTCAAGAATGTCCCCAAGAACGTCCGGGCGGATGGTAAAAGGGAGATCTCAAGCTAAACTGATTCGGAGCTTTCGGGGGGCATCCGATCCCGGCCGGATCGGAACCTGGAGTTGCCCAACCAATTTCTGGGCGGGAAACTCGTTGAACTCCTAAGTGTCGGGGAAATGGATCGTGGGAGCAGATCAGGACCTTCTTTTCGGAAAGATCGCCGTCAACCGGAAATACTGCACCCCGGAAGAGATCGAAAAAGGCTTGAGCATCCAGGCCCGAAGTCCGGACCCATTGCCCCTGGGCCACATCCTGGTGAATGAAGGCTTCATTACCGAAGAGCAGCACTCTGAAATTCTCGTCATTCAAAGACGGAATCTGAGCGCCGTCGACCCCGTGCAAAGGGCGAGCAAGGAATCGATCCTTTTGGGGAAGCTCGCCGTACGGGAACGGTTCGTGACGGAACGGGACGTCAATACCTGCCTTCGTCTCCAGGCCCAGAAGGGCGAGAAGAGGTCGCTCGGCGAAATCATGGTGGCACAGGGGTACCTTGCCTCCAAACAGCTGGGTGTCCTCCTCGCCCTGCAGCAGAAGAAAATCATGAGTTGCCCGGCATGCCGTCTCTCTTACACGGTTCTGACCATCTCCCAGGGAAAGACCATCCTCTGCCCGCGCTGCCGCGCCGCGCTTCAAGAAGGGAAGCCCACGGATTCAGTGAGAACCGATGCGATGTTCGATACGACCGTCGTGCGCAAGATTCGGCAGGACGGCTCCAAGCCGCCACCGCGAAAAGAAAGCCCGGCAGCGTCTTCCGTGAGACTCGTGAGGATGACCTGCCCGATCTGCTCGAAGCTATTCCAGGAGCCGGTCGACACGAAGGGCCAAGTCATCTGCCCTAGCTGTCACTCCAGTTTCTCCGCCTGACCGTCGGATAGGAGAGAGCCACACCGTGTGAGCCAGTTGGGTCCTTGCTCGCACAGGATGTGATCGTAATTTACAGGGATGACGTCGCCTGGCAGCATCGTCCGAATGCTCCCGTTGCTTCTGCGGGGTCCAGCGTTCTTAATTGCAGCCAACCCTCAGAAGTAATGTAGGCGCGTCGGCGACCTGGCACCAGCCGCTCCAACCGACCTGGCTTCGCAGACGCGGCTTTCCATCGACTGGCTCCGGCAAACTCTGACTTGGAAACTCCTCAAGGGCTTCTGGTGAACAGGAACTTTGCAGCCGATGTGAGTAAGCCCGGAGTACTTCCTAATTATGGCACTCGTCCTGGAACCAATGCGGTCCCGGCCCTGGTTTGTCGACGGGCCACGACGTGCGGAGAGGAGACCGGAGTCCCCTATAACGACGATCCGGCTCCCGGGGGAGTAGTGATTCCGCGCGGGGAATGGACTTGGGCCTTCGGGCCCGGGGTCCTTCCCGGTAGCGTTGGAATTCTGTGTCGGTCCTGAGGTAAACTAGAGGTGTCCTATTTAGGGGCACCTCCTTTGTCACGTGTCGGGACGATTCGGAAGCGTGCGGCGCTTGCCCTGGCCCTGGGTCGGACCGAAGACCAGGTCGCCTGCAGGCTCGAAGAAGCCCTCTGGGAGGCGGGTCCTAATCACCTGACCGATTTTGCCGACGCGCTGGAATTTGAAGGGAAGCCCAAGGTGTCTGAGGACAAGAAGAAGAAATGGGAGGCATTGCGGCGCTTTCGCGAGGAGATGACGAAGTTCCTCGAGAAAAAGGATGCCGCATTCATCGGGGGAGTCGCCGTCCGCTCTTACGGGGGCCGGACGACGCCGACGATTGACTACGACGTCCTGGTGGCGCCGAAGCTGCTAAAGTCCATGACGGCCTTCCTGGAAGGCCAGTCGGGATCCTTGAAAGGGACGGTAGAAAACACGTACATGTTCCATCTAAAGGAACCTGACTTGAGACTCGACGTTCGGGTCGCCCGGAGCCCGCTGGACGAGGAGGCCCTGAGCACCGCAAAGAAATCCACCTTTGAAGGTCGGAAGCTCGGGATCGTGAATCCTCGGGCTCTCGCCGCGATGAAGGTGAAGGCCTACAGCGAGCGAAAAGAACTGCCCCCTGGCGCCCAAGTTCGGGCCGATGTCAGGGGACTGATCGACGTGGGCGCCACGACGGACGCCGAGATTCGAAAGCTGCTCAAGAAGCACCGCCCGGATCTGCTGTCCGAGCTTGACGAGATCCTCAAGGACTAGGCTTTCGAACAATTCTCGATTCATTGAAAGGCGGGCCTCACACGGGGCCCGCCTTTTTATTTCCCAGCGAA
>DATGFI010000651.1:0-5761 GCA_035309205.1 Planctomycetota bacterium
GTCGACGTCCAGGCCCGGTCTGCGGGAGACTTTCAGGAGCTCCCGGGGCAGCGTCTTTGAGGAGATCGCCAGGCCCGATCGCGCAAGCGCGGCCGGTTAATCCTTCAATTCCTTCACGAAAAGGTTCCGAAACTGCACCAGGCTCGGGGAGCAGGTCCAGCGTTCGCTCCTTTCATCCCATCCGCCGTGATGCTGCAGAGCAATCGGACCCTCGGGCGGGATCCCGGGAAGCTGGGCGTTGGTGATGACTTCCTCGCCATTCAGTCTCACCCAGAGCCGGTCCCCCTTCAGGGTTATCTCGAAGGTATTCCATTCGCCGCGAGGCCTGTCCATCCTCTTCTTGGGAGTGGCGCCGGCTCGGACCTCCGGCGTTTGATTCTTGTCGGTGCGGTAGCCGTACACTTCACCGGAACCGACCGGCCACATCCAGATGTTGACCTGGCTCTTGCCGTCGCCTCGCAGAAAGATGCCCGAGTCCACATCCTCGATGTCGATCGTGAGCTCCTTGCCGTCCTCGCCGAGCTTGTGACTGCCGTCGGGCAGGACGGCGGGCACCTTGTTCGGATACCCGAGTTCGGGTTTCAGGCGCCAGTCGACCCGCAGGATGAAATCCCTGAAGCTCCGCTCCGTCCACAGGTTCTTTTCGCCCTTGGCTTCGCTCCGGACATCGCAATCGATGGCGCTTTCGACGATCTTCCAGTGGCCGTTGTCGCCGTCGGGCACCTTCCACCCGCTGAAGTCCTTTCCGTTGAACAGGGCGGTCCAGCCCGGCGGTGCGGTGTTCGCCAGAGCCGCCAGCTTCTTCTGGAGCCGACCGCGGCCCCCTTCATCCTTGGCCGTCTCCAATGCGCTCCGGTAATCGGCGGCAGCCAGATCGAGCTTGCCCTGGGACCGGAGGATGTCGCCTCGGCCCTCGCAGAACCAGTAGTACTTCTTGTCCAAGTTCAGCGCCCGGTTGTAGTCGGCGAGCGCCAGGTCGATCTTTCCCATCTGACGGTACGTGTCCGCCCGGTCGCCGTAGGCTCGGCTGAATTGGGGAGATAACCGGATAGCCTCGCCAAAATCCTCGAGCGCCCCGTCAAAGTTCTTCATGCGTCCCTTCATATTCGCGCGAATCCGCAGGGCGTCCGCATTCTCGGGGGCAAACTGGACCGCGTGGTTGAAATCATCCAGCGCTCCGTCCAGATCCCCCTTGCCGCCCCGCGAAATCCCCCGCTCCAGCCAGTATTTGCCGGTCATGGGAGAGAGCTTGATCGCCTCGGTGGCGTCGGCAATTGCGCCGTCCAAATCCTTATTGTGGCGCCGGTCATAGGCGCTTTTGTACCAGGCTTCCGCGTTTCCGGGTTTCCCGGGAGCGGGGGCGGGGTCCTGGCCGAAGGCCGCCTGCGACAGCAATCCCATCACGATCACGCCACTCACTCTCGTCGCTCCCGCCATGGCTCGTCTCCTCTGGTTAGTCTCGGGGCAAGCAACTACCTCATGCGACCGCAACGCGCGGCAAGCGGAATCGGCGGCGGCCTACCCCCTGCCAGCCGAAGGGGCCAAGGCTGCTTGTGGCCGTCCCCCGGTATTAACAATGATCGCTGCTCGGAAACGTGGCTCTGAAATGCGTGGGCCCGGCGGATTGGGGATCCGGAGGTCGAAGTCGATTTTCAAGGACTTGGCCCGCTCCACCGTTCGGACGTTCGTCGCGTCCTGGTTGCGGGGCACGTCCTCCTGGAGCGCCTGGACCAGCGCCGCCACGATCCTTATCTTCGCCTCCCCAGCAGCCTCCGGAATCCGCCTGCTCCAGAGGAGTGCCCGATCGTCACGATTCCGTTGCAGGGCGGATCGCTTCCTCCGGCGGTCTGTCGTGGAACGCGGGGGGAGCGGATGTGGTTCAGAGGGATGGCCGACCTTCACTCGGACAAGATCGCGGACTGAGGCGATTCCCGATCCCCCCGACGCCTATTCCGGCTGCTGTCGAGAGTGCGAACGGGGGCTTCCAGCCCGTCCCGAACTCCGCTCCCCACGCTCGATGGCGAAGCACGCGCGGCTCACGATCCGCGCGCAGAGGCGCCTAATCGATCAGGCCTTCGGGCACGGTGACTTCGGCAGGAAAGCGGGTCTCCAACCATTCGTAGATCGCGGGAAGGACGAAGAGCGTCAGGGCCACCGCCGAGAGCATGCCGCCCACGATGACCAGCGCCAGCGGCCGCTGCACCTCCGAACCGATGCCGTGGGACACCGCCGCGGGGTATAGACCCAGCGACGCCATCAGCGCGGTCATCAGGACCGGGCGGACCCGGGTGAGCCCGCCCTCGCGCACGGCCTCCCGGAGGGACTTTCCCTGGGCCCGCAGGCCGTTGAACTGCCCCACGAGGATGAGCCCGTTCTGGACGGAGACTCCCGCGAGCGCGATGAATCCGATCATCGCGGAAATCGACAGATTCGTATGGGTGAGGTACAGCAGCGTGATCCCCCCGATCAGGGCGAAGGGAATGTTCGCGACGATGAGCAGGGCATACCGCAGCCGGTTGAAGGCCCAGAATAGGAGAACGACAATTCCCAGAAGCGAGAGGGGGACGATGATCGCCAGGCGGGCCGTCGCGCGCTGCTGGTTCTCGAACTGCCCCTCCCACGTCACGTAGTATCCCGGGGGGAGGACCACTTCCGCCTTCACGCGCCGCTGCGCCTCGGCGACGAACCCTCCCATGTCCCGGCCACGGATGTTGCACTTGAGCGCGACCCGTCGGCTGTTCCGGTCCCGACCGATCCGCGAGGCGCCCTCCTCCGAGACGAGGTGGGCGAGCTTTTCCAGGGGGATTCGCTGGCCGCTCGGGGTGTCGATCCAGAGGTCCGCGATCCGCTCCGCGGTGTTGCGCTCCGATTCCGCCAGGCGCACGGAGATGTCGAAGCTGCGCTGACCTTCCAGAAGCGACCCCGCCGCCTGCCCGCCGAGCCCGGTCTGGACGAGCGCCAGCGCCGTCTGCACGTCGACGCCGTAGCGGGCCAGCGCTTCCCGATCCAGACGAATGGCCAGACTGGGCTGTCCCGAGAGCTGATCCATGCCCAGGTCGGCAGCCCCCTGGACGCTGGCGATGACCTTCCGAATCTCCTCCCCTTTCTCCCGGAGGACCGTCAGATTGTCCCCGAAGACCTTGATGGCAAGCTCTCCCATCACGCCCGAGAGGGCCTCGTTCACGTTGTCCTCGATGTACTGGGAGAAGTCGAAGTCCACCCCGGGGAGCTCTTCGAGCTGGTTCTTCATGAGATCGATGAGGGAATCCTTGTCTTTCGCCGACGTCCACTGGGCCGAGGGAGCCAGGTAGACAGCGACTTCGAGGTTGTTGTATCCCTTCGCATCGGTCCCGTCCTCGGGACGTCCCAACTGCGACGTGATCAGCTTGCTTTCGGGGAATCCCTTAAGGATGTCGCGGATCCGGCGCTCGGTTTCCTTCGCCTGTTCCTTGGAGATCGACAGCGGCATGGTGCATCGGATCCAGAGGTTCCCTTCGTCGAGCTTAGGAAGGAACTCGGTTCCCAGGCGGGTACCCAGGGCGAGAGCCCCCAGGAGGAGGGCCGCCGCGATCGTCACGGTCGATAGCTTGTTTTCGAGTGTAAACTCCAGGATGGCGCCGTACACCCGCTTGAGCAGCCGCCCCACCCAATTCTCGTGGCTGGAACGGACGTTCTTGAGGACCACCGACGTCGCCATCGGGACGAGCGTGAGGGCCATCAGGGTCGCCCCGACGACGGCGGCCGTGATGGTGAGCGCCATGGGCTTGAAGATGCGTCCTTCGACCCGCTGAAACGTGAAAATCGGGACGAGCGCCGTGATGAAGATGGCTTTGGAGAAAAGCGTGGCCCTCCCCAGGTGCGTGGTCGTGGAGCGGCACAGCTCCTTGAAATCGGTCGTCGGCGGGGACAGGAGCTTCTTCACCAGGATCGCCTCGACGATGACGACGGTGGAATCGACCAGGATTCCGAAGTCCACCGCCCCGAACGAAAGGAGGTTGGCCGGCGTCCCGTCCACCATGAGGACGATGAACGTCGTCAGCAGGGACGGCGGGATGATGAGCCACATCACGATCGACGCCCGAACATTCCCGGTGAAGACCAGGCAGATGACCAGGATGAGGAGCGCCCCCTCGATGAGATTGTGGAGAACCGTCCCGACGGTATTCTGGACGAGCTCGCGGCGGTCGTAGATCGGAATCAGGCGAACGCCTCTCGGCAGCACCACCTCGTTCAGATACTTGATCTTCTCCTCGACGTCGTCGGCGACTTTCTGGGCGTTTAAGCCCTTCCGCATGGAGACGATGCCCTCGATGATGTCGTCGCTTTCGCGCGCGTTCGCTCCGCCCTTCCCCTGTTCGTACCAGGCGAACATCCCCTCGCGGGGCGCCATGTCGACCCGCACGTCGGCGACGTCGCGGACGTAGACGGGACGGCCATCCTGGGACGTGACCCAGACGGCTCCGATGTCCTCCACTCCCGAGAGCATGCCGATCCCGCGGATCGTGTACATCTGCTCGCCCCTTTTGAGCACGTTTCCGCCGGTATTGGCATTGTTGTTCTGCAGGGCGGTGAAGATCTGGGGAAGCGTCACCTTGTGCTGGAGCAGGCGGACGGGATCGACCAGCACCTGGTACTGCTTGATGCCCCCGCCGAAGGGGACCACGTCCGCGACGCCCTGCACCTGCCGGAGCTGGGGCTCGATCACCCAGTCTTCGAGAGCGCGGAGCTCGTGGAGCTTCTCCTGAGGGGCGTAGATGACGTAGCGGTAGATCTCGCCCAGCGAAGTCGACAACGCCCCCAGCTGCCACTGCGCGCCGGAAGGGAGGTTGGCTCCTTGCATCTTCTCCAGGACCTGCGCGCGGGCAAAGTTGTCCGAGGTCCCGTCCTCAAAGGTCAACGTGATGAGCGAAAGGCCAAACTGGCTGATCGACCGGAGAGACGTGAGCCCGGGGGTGCCGTTGAGCTGCTGCTCGATGGGACGGGTGACCAGGGACTCCACCTCTTCGGGGCCTGGCCCGCCCACAGGACGATCAAGCGGACGTGCACGTCGTCGAGGTCGGGGAACGCCTCGACCGGCACCTGACGGTACGCGTAGATGCCGAACGCGGCCAGAAGGAAAACGGCGATGAGGGTCACCAGCCGCTGGTCGATCGCGAAATCCACGAGCTTCTTGATCATCGGAAGTCCCTGCGCTCCGTGCCCATCCCCCGGCCGCCTCCCCCCCTCACCGTTCCATTTCCTGATAGAGCCCCAGCGTCCCCCGGCTGACGATGACGTCCCCCGCCGCCAGCCCCTTGGTGACCCGCAGACGTTCCTGATCGACCGTCTCGACGGCCACCTCCCGCTTCTCGAACGTTCCCGCCTTGTCCCCGCCCGGACCCCGCGTTCTCACCAGGGCGTAGCTCGTCTGAAGTTTCCGGACGATCGCCTCGGCCGGGACGATGATCGAGTTTCGACCTTCGTCGATCGTCACCAGGAGCATCCCGTACATGTCGGCCAGCAGGCGCCGGTCGTGATTGTCGATCGTGCCCCGGATCCGGATGCTCCGGGTTGCGACGTCCAGCTGGGGGCTGATGAAATCCACCGTGCATTCCACGGGGAGCGATGGAAAAGCCGCGATCCGGACGTGGACCTTCTGTCCCACCCGGACCTTCTGCCAGTCACGTTCGTAGACGTCCCCCCAGACCCACAGCGTCGAGGTGTCGGCGATCGTGAAGAGGTTGACCGTCGGATCCGCCAGCTCCCCTCGGGTCACGTTCTT
>DATGFI010000652.1:0-4513 GCA_035309205.1 Planctomycetota bacterium
TCCGGAGAAGATTGGCGATGAGCTCATAGTATCCGACTTCCTTGAGCGTCTCGCGGCTGCGGAGGACCTGGGCCAGGAGCGGGACGAAATTGGCCACAGATCCGAAGAAGCGGCCCAGCTGTTCCTGGGTCAATTTGAGCGGCCCTTCCCCGCGGTACTCGCCCCCGCTCCGATAGCTGCGGTGCAGCGTCCACCAGGCTGCCGCACGGACGTCGTGCGAATAGGGTCCGAAGACGACGTTCATCAGGAAGCGGTGGAGGGGTTCGTCGATCACCTCCCGGATCTGCGCTTCGGCAAAGCGGAGAAGCTCTTTCTTCGCGGCATCGTCGGCCCGGGCAAATCGGGTTGGAACGAAGGTCCTTGGCATGAGGCCCGATTCGGCGACATGAGACAGGCCGTATTGATTCATCGTGAACTGGCCCTGCTCGATCAGGAAATCGCCAAGCTCCAGGGCGGACTGCGGCTCGAGATCCGGCGCCTGCAGGAGGTTCTGAATGATCGAGCCTTCCTTGCCGGCCCTCCGGGCGATCCGGAGCACCCAGCCGGGATTCAGCTGGCGGCAGAGAATCCGAGAAGCGCGCTCGCGCAGCGAGCTGTTGTCGGCCGTCTCGACGATCTCCAGGAGAACGTTCGAGGCCTCTGGAGCGGCTCCCTTCCGACGAACGAGCGCTTCGACCAGCTCCGCCTGCACTTCTTTGGGGCTTTTGCGGAGCGGTTCGACGACCGGCTTGATGATGCCCAGCGATATCAGTTTGCTTCCCGCCGCCGATTGTTCCAGGTCGTCGCCCTGCAGGGCCGCCTGAAGGCGCTCGACATTCCCCAGGACCAGCGCCGCGCCGAAGGATGTTTCGGGATCCGGCGATCCCAGGGCTTGCTTGACCAGATCGTCGTCGCCGCGGTTCATGAGTCCGAGACGGACGGCCGCCTCGAGCTTGCGGGGCGAGCGTAAGAGTTCTCCCGCCAGCTCCGGGTCGAGATTTCGGGGTCGGCCCCAGGTATAGGCGACTCGCCATCCGGTCAGTTGAAGAGCAGCTTCCGCCCGGACCAAGGGGTCCGACGAATGGAATGCCGAGCAGGCCTCCTGATAGGAGGCTCCGTCACGCAGCCGGAGCCGCACCAGGGCGGCCAGAGCCCGCGTGGACGGGAACGGCGTGGAGTCGAATATGGCGCTCGCCAGGGCCAGGTCGTTCAGCGGCCTCCGAGGAGGGGCGGACATGCGGGCGAGAACTTCCTCGGGCCAGGGGAGTTCGGGGATCAGCTGGTCCTCCAATGCGATGCTGAAGGACCTGTCGTAAAGGAAGCCTTCGAGGAAGCGGACCTCGTCGACGTGCCGGGCGACGGCCACCGCGTGGCGCTGATAGATGCGCGAGAAGTTCTCGATCTGCTCGGGGTCGAACTCCTTCAGCTGCTTGGGGATGGTGAAGCGGTCGGTGCCGGCGTCTTTGAGCATGCGGGCGGCCCCGTAGAGGCGCTCCTCCACGACGACGGCGCCGCAGGACCGGCAGAATCTTGCGGCGGGCACCCACTTCGCGCACCAGTAGCACCGGACGTCGTGGCGGACCGGCTTCCCGCAGTAGGAACACAGGTCGCCCGCCTTCCAGTCGGGAGGCTGAGGCTTGCCGCACCCTCCGCACAGGGCGCGCATGGATTATCCCCGGGACTTCCGGATCCGGCCCCAAAGAGCGTCCTTCTCGGCCGCCGACATTCCCATGAGCTTCTTGGGAACTTCGTCTTTGGAAAGCCCCTCGCGCTTGAGATGGATGGCCAAATCGAGCTCGGACGTGGCGACGAACTCAGCGCCGCACTGGCGGCAGAACTTCCCCGGACCGCTGGCCGAGCACCAGTAGCAGGACAGGATCGGTTCTGCCTGTTTTCCGCAGGAGACGCAGAGGTCGCCGCTGTGGTAATCCTTCGGCTGCTTGGTCCGACAGTGGACGCAGTAGACGGCGTCGGGAGAGTCGACCACGACGCTGGATGATCCGGATCCTCCGACGCCGGAGGGTCCGGCGGCCCCGGCCCAGGTCATGACGGCCGCCGCCGCGTCCCTGCTGATCCCCGCGACAAGGTCCGTCAAAGTCCCTGCATCACCGACGGTCTTGAAGTCCTCCCGGGAATTGATTCCCGCCTTCGTCAGCTTCTTCAACTGGGCGTCGGTCAGCCCTTTGGACTTGAGGATGTTCTTCTCGAGCGCGCTGAACGTCTTTGGCATGGCTCCTCCGGCTCTCGGTCTCTAAGTCTACTCTTCCGAAAAGAATTCGCCAGGTTCCGGTTACGAAAAAAAAGGGCCGTCCCCCCGGGAGGGAGGACGGCCCGCGTAGGCCACCTGTCGGGTCTAGAGAGACTTTTTGGTCAGGTAGAAATCGAGGCGCTCGACCCCCTGGAGGGCCAGGCGGTCGGCGACTTCCTTCTCGGTCTTTGGCGGCGGGACGATGACCTTATCCCCGGGCACCCAGTTCACGGGACAGGCGACGCCGTTCTTGTCGGCGGTCTGGAGGGCCTGAAGGACGCGGACGACTTCGTCCACGTTCCGGCCGACGTTGAGCGGGTAGTAGATGAGGGCGCGGACGACGCGCTTGGGATCGATGACGAACAGGGCGCGGACGGTGACCGTGGCGGAGGCGCCGGGGTGGATCATGCCGTACAGCTCGCTGACGGCGCGGGTCGAATCGGCGATCAGCGGATAGGGGAGCGTGACCCCGAGAATCTTGCCCAGATTCTGGTGCCAGGCCAGGTGCGAATGGATGGAGTCGACGGAGATGCCGATGAGCTTTGCATTGAGCGCCTCAAACTCCTTGTGACGGCGGCCGAACTCGGTGAGCTCGGTGGAGCAGACCGGCGTGAAATCGGCGGGATGGGAGAAGAGGATGATCCATTTCCCTTCCTGCCAGGTCGAGAGCGTCAGTTCGCCGTGGGTCGTCTGAGCGGTGAAGTCCGGGGCAACGTCCCCGATCTTGGGAAGCGAGCGCGTTTCGGTCATGTTCAATCTCCTATTTCAGGGGTTGGCATTCTAGAGGAATCAGCTCCGGAGCGGTACAGGAAAATCCATCGGTTCAAAGCCTCCTTCCCGCTTCCGACCCAGGCAAGAAGAGGAGCGCCGATCACCGGCGCCCTGGGGCCCGGGCCGGAACTCCCGGGTCCTGGCCGAATCCGATGGTCATGGAGATGCCGGCCGCAGGTGTCCTCCCGAGGGCGGCCGGCTCCGACTGCTCCGCCACCTTTGCCCCCCGCTCGCAAGGACCCGGCGGCAGTTCATAGAATGGTCAGGATGGCTTTCCCCCGCATTCCCCTGTGGCTGAAGCTGGCCTGGACCGTCTGGGTGCTCGTCTGGGCTCCCGTCTACTGGTGGCATTACGGCCCCCGCAACTTCCTCTGGTTCTGCGACATCGGCAACTTCCTGATCATGATCGGGCTCTGGGCGGAAAGCAGCCTGGTGCTCTCGTGGCAGGCTTGCTCGGTCCTGGCCGTCCAGATCCTGTTCACCGTCGATCTGGTCGCCCGCGCCCTCCTGGGATTTCATCCCATCGGCGGCACGGGCTATATGTTCAACGACGACGGCTCGAACATCCCGATCGGGATGCGTCTGCTCTCCCTTTTCCACGTCGTGACGCCGCCCGTGCTGCTCTGGGGCGTCCGGCGCCTGGGCTATGACCGGCGCGCTTTTCTCTGGCAGACTGCCACGGCCTGGATCGTTCTGCCGATCTGTTGGCTCGGCTGGTCCGAGAAGGTGAATTTGAACTGGGTCTGGGGACCCTTCGACCACCCCCAGTACGTCCTCCAGCCCCCCGGCCTCTACTTGATCGTGTGCATGCTGGCCTATCCGGTCGTGCTCTATCTGCCCACGCATCTCCTGCTGTCTCGGTTCTTCCGCCGTCCGCCCTAGTCTTCTCTCCTCTCCCGATCTTCCCATCCCCTATAATCTTCTCCGAACAAACCGGATCGCCTGCATGTCGGAAAAAGCGGAATCAGCGATGGGCGGGGACGACGCGGACCTGGTGCGCCGACATCTGTCCGGCGATCCCGACGCCTTCCGCCTGCTCTATGAAAAGTATGGCGACAAGGTCTTCGCCTCCGCCTACCGCATCGTCGGGGAGTACCATGCGGCTGCGGACCTGGCCCAGGAGATTTTCGTCAAGATCCATGGCGAGCTTCGCAGGTTCAAGTTCGAGAGCAAGTTTTCCACGTGGCTGTTCCGGGTGACCGTGAATCATGCGCTCAACCGTGCCAGCGAGGGCGTCCGGCACTCGCGGATTCACGAAAAGATCGTCCGGGATGGCAGGGGGGATCCAGGTGGAACGCGGGAAGGCCGGCCAGTCGACGATGAAGTCCAGAAGGCTCTGCGGGAGCTTTCGCCGAAGCTCCGGATCGTGATCAGCCTCCGGTATCTCGAGGGTCTCTCCTATGAAGAGATCGCCGAGATCCTGGAGATCTCGATCGGAACCGTGAAATCGAGGCTGTTCCTCGCGCATGAGACGCTGAGGCCACTGCTGAAGAACGTGACGTTGGGACCAGAACC
>DATGFI010000653.1:0-7111 GCA_035309205.1 Planctomycetota bacterium
GCCCTCCATCTACGTCGAGGACGTGGCGTACGAGATTCCCAAGCGCAAGGACGTCGCGTCGGGCGGCGGCAAGGCCGACGCTGGACCCCGCGAATTCAACCTCCCCGCGACGAACGGAGCCAAGGTGAAGCCCGTCGTGAAGAACAAGGTCAAGGTCAAGAAGGACCGCGACGGCGAAGGGCACGACAACTCGAACACCCAGTACGCGGCCCTGGGCATGCGCGCCTGCTACGATTCGGGCATCATCATCGAGGACAAGGTCATCGACCTGGCGATGAAGTGGCTGCGCGACTGCCAGAAGAAGGTGGCCGCTCCCGAGGAGGAGCTGATCGAGGGCGGGGTCAACGGCCCCAATAAGCCGGGCGCCAGGCCCGGCGTGGCCAGCGGCGGCGGCGCCACGGTCGCCGGCCCCAGCATGACGACGAAGAAGGCCATGCCCGAGGGCTGGTGCTACAGCGACCACGCCGACCATGAGGCCTACGGCTCGATGACGGCCGGCGCGATCGGCAGCCTCGCCATCTGGGATTACATCAAGGACAACGACGACGGCGCGAAGAAGCGCAGCTGGAAGTCCGACAAGAATGTGCACCAGGGGCTCGTCTGGCTGGCGAAGAACTTCTCCGTCACCTATAACCCCGGTCCCTACGAGCACGCGAAGATGGAGAAGGATTCGAAGAACCAGTACCTGTACTACATGTACGCCCTGGAGCGGGCCGGCATGATCTACGGAACGGAGATCATGGGCACGCACAAGTGGTACCCCGAGGGCGCCAAGGTGCTGATCGAGACCCAGGCCGCCAACGGGTCCTGGGGCGCAGGAACGGTCGACACCTGCTTCGCCATCCTCTTCCTGAAACGCGCCACCCGTGCTCTGGGCGTCGAGACGCTGAGCGCAGAGCAGATGAGGGCGAGAAACGGCAAGTAGCACTTGCGAAGGATCCTCAGGGCGGAGGCCCGTGGACGAGCCGCGGGCCTCCGCCTCTTTTTTTTGCTAAGCTTCGGGAATGACGGTGGTCGGCAGGCTCGCTCCCAGCCCGACGGGCTCCCTCCACGTCGGCAATGTCCGGACCTTCCTCTGGGCCTGGCTCTCCGCGCGGTCGCAGGGAGGCCGCGTCCTCCTCCGCGTCGAGGATCTGGACACGCCCCGCGTCCGCGAAGGGGTCGTGCCGAAGATGATCGACGATCTGCGCTGGCTGGGCTTCGACTGGGACGGCCCGGTCGTCGTCCAGAGCGAGCGGCGCGAACAGTATCGCGCGGTCTTCGAGAGGCTTCGGGGGCGGATCTTCCCCTGCCGGTGCACGAGGGGAGACGTCGCGGCGACCCAGAGCGCCCCGCACGAGGGCGACCAGGAGCCGCGCTATCCGGGGACCTGCCGAGACTTCGGCGGCCCCGGAATCGCCTGGCGGCTGAGAGTCGATCCGGGAGTCGTGGATTTCGACGATCGGCTGGTTGGTCCTCGTTCGATTGACGTCGCCGGGACGGTCGGCGACTTCGTCGTCGCGAAATCGCCGGAGCAGCCGGCCTACCAGCTCGCCGTCGTGGCGGACGACCTGGCTCAGGAAGTGACCGAGGTCGTCCGAGGCGACGATCTCATTCCGTCGACGGCGCGGCAGATCCTCCTGCATCGGGCGCTCGGCGAGAAGCCTCCCGCCTACGGCCACGTCCCGCTCGTGGTCGGTACCGACGGGAAGCGGCTGGCGAAACGCTTCGGCGAGGCTCAGATCGCGCAGTTGCGGGCGAAGGGAGTCCCGCCCGAACGCCTGATCGGGGTGCTCGCCGATTGGTCCGGCCTGGGCGCGGGCGACGCAACGCCCGCCTGCCTGCTTCCCCGGTGGTCCTGGGAGCGGGTCCGCCGGGAACGCATCGTTCTCACGTCCGAGCGCCTGGCCGCTCTCGGTTAAGGGGGAAACTGCACGACCGCCGTACGTCAAGCACTCAAAAAAGGGACCTAAAGAAAAAGCCCCGGTCTTTCGACCGGGGCTTTCCCGTTTGATGTCGCTAGGCTCGCTAGGCTCGCTAGGCGGTCGGAGCCGTGCCCGCCGGAGCGGGCGGGACCGGCGGCGGAGGAGGGTTCTTCGACTTCTCGATGATCTTGCTGAGCGCCAGACCGATCTTCCCTTCGGCCGGCTCCAGCTTCACGACCTTCACCTCGACGATGTCGCCGGGGGCGAGACCCGCGGTCTCGACTTCCTTGTCCATCTTCGAGATGTGGAGCAGCCCCTCGAGATCCTTCTCGAGCTCCACAAAGGCGCCAAAGCTGACCAGCTTTGTGATCTTACCCGACACCGCATTCCCCACCGCGTAGCGCATGGGAATCGTCGTGCTCCAGGGGTTGTCCTGCAGCTGCTTGAGTCCCAGCGCGATGCGCTTTTTGTCCTTGTCCACCGTGAGCACCATGACGTCGAGCACGTCGCCCTTCTTCACGACCTCGTTCGGATGGACCACCTTCTTCGTCCAGGACATGTCGTTGATGTGCAAGAGGCCGTCGATGCCGTCCTCGAGCTCAACGAACGCGCCGTAGCTCGTGGTGTTCCGGACCTTGCCTTTGACCTTCTGGTTCGCGGCGTATTTGCTATCGACCTTCTCCCAGGGATTCGCCTCGGTCTGCTTGAGGCCCAGCGACAATTCCTGCTTGTCCGTGTCGATCGCGAGCACCGCAACCTCCACATCCTGACCGATCTGCAGCACCTCGGAGGGATGGTTGATGCGCTTCGTCCACGACATCTCGCTGATGTGGACCAGGCCCTCGATGCCGGGCTCCAGCTCGACGAACGCGCCGTAGGGCATCAGGTTCACCACCTTGCCCTTCACGCGCTGGCCGACCGTGTACTTCGACACCACCCGCTCCCAGGGGTTGGGCAGCAGCTGCTTGAGTCCCAGCGCGATGCGCTCGGTCACGCGGTCGACCTTTAGCACCTTGATCTGGATCTCCTGCTCCAGCTTTACCACCTCGGTCGGGTGCGTCACGCGGCCCCAGCTCATGTCGGTGATGTGCAGCAGCCCGTCGATGCCGCCTAGGTCGACGAACGCGCCGAAGTCCGCGATGTTCTTGACCGTGCCCTTCCGGACATCGCCTTCGTTAATCTCCTGCAGCAGCTTGGACTTCTGCTCCGCGCGCTCCTCTTCGAGGAGCTTCCGGCGAGAGACGATGATGTTCATCCGCTTTTCGTCGATCTTCAGGATCTTGGCCTTCACCGACTTGCCGAGGAACTCCCCGATGTCCTCCACGCGTCGGACGTCGACCTGCGAGGCGGGCAGGAAGACGGGGACGCCGACGTCGACCAGAAGCCCGCCCTTGATCTTGCGGACCACGCGGCCCTCGATGACATCGCCCTCTTTGTTCGAGGTGATGATGCGCTCCCAGCCGCGGATCTTGTCCGCCTTCTGCTTCGACAGCGCGATCACGCCGGCCTCGTCCTCGACCGACTCCAGGAAGACCTCGATGTCCTTCCCGGCCTGGATGTCCTCGGCCCGGACGAAATCGTTCTTGGGGACGACGCCTTCGGACTTGTACCCGATATCGACCAGGACGTCGTCGCCGACGACCTGGAGGATCTTGCCTTTGATGATGGTATCCGCGGTGAAGTTCTTGACGGAGTCCGCGTAGTACTTCTCGATCTCCTTCTGAACGTCGCCGGGGGCCTTGCCAACCTCGACCATCAGTTCGCCGGCGATCCTGTCGACCTCCGACTCGGAGATGCTGAGGTCTTTCACGAGCTTGCGATTCGACATCCGGACAGTTCTCCTTTCAAGCCGACAACGGCATCCTGGATGCGGTTGACGGCGGTTTTATCGTCACTGGGCGGCAGAGGCTTGCCGAACACGATGCTGATCCTCCCCTGACGGGGGAACCGCGCCCCTTTCGGCAACATCTCGTACGCGCCATCGATGAGGACCGGGACAATGGGAACGGCCGCGCGCTCGGCCAACATGCCGATGCCGGGCTTCATCCGCCCGATGGAGCCGTCCCCGGTCCGAGTTCCTTCCGGAAAAACCAGAAGGATTGAACCCGCTTCGAGCCGCGCAATGGCTTCTTTCACCCCCTTTACGTCAGCCGTGTCCCGTTCAATCGCAAATGCGTTGTAGCTGACGATAATGGCTCGAAAAATCGGGTTTCGAAAGAGCGAGCGCCGGGCCATGAAGTGCATCTCCCGAGGCAGCACCATGGCCACAAGCACCGGATCCAACACGCTCTGGTGATTGGCGGCGAGGAGCACCCCTCCCGACCTGGGAAGGTTCTCCAAGCCGAACACCCGGAATTTTCCGAAGATGTTCGCTCCCGCCCGGGCCAAGCCCTGGGAGAGCCGCCACCACCACCTCACGGGGACCCTACTGCGGCGAGTATTCTAGCCACGACTTCATCCAGGGTCAAGCCGGACGTATCGATCAGCAGAGCTCCCCGGGGTTTCACCAGCGGGCCCGCCTTCCGCGACCTGTCCTCGTCGTCCCGCTGTTGGATCGCTCTGCGGATCTCGTCCAGGTCTCCCCCCGTCTCCTCATGGCGACGGCGGGCACGGACGTCGACTGGTGCATCGATGTAGAATTTGTAGTCCGCGTCGGGGAACACCACCGACCCTTGATCGCGCCCCTCGGTGACCAGCCCGCCCTCCTTCCCGATCTCCCGCTGCATGGCCACCAGCTCCGAGCGGCACTCGGGGGAATCGGCGACCAGGCGGATGGCGGCGGTGATCCCCGGCTCCCGGATCGCCCGGGTCACGTCGATGCCGTCGCAGGTCACCCGATCCGGCTCGACCCGGATCTGGGTCTCCCGGGCCATGACGGCGATGGCGAGGGGATCGCTGAGGCCTTTCTTCTGCGCCTTCCAGGTAATGGCGCGGTACATGGCGCCGGTATCGAGGAAACGGAGCCCCAGCCGTTCGGCGACCCGTCGGGCGACGGTGGACTTCCCCGCGCCGGCGGGGCCGTCGAGGGTGATGACCGGCTTCTTCATGCGCTCCGGGCCGGGCTCCCGGCGGCCGCCCTACTTCTTTTTCCCGAACAGCTTCCCGAAGAAGCCCTTCTTCTTCGGTTCGTCGCCGCCCGATTCGTCCATCGGCTCAACCTCGGGAATCGGGGCCGGCGGCGCCGCCGGCAGCCTCGGGAGAGGCGCGGGGCGGCGGCCCGTCCCGCGTCCCAGCTGGGGACGGACGGGGCGGTTCAGCTTGCCCATGTCGAGCATCGTTTCGTCCGCGGGGAGCTCGTTAGTCTCGGGGGCAGGCTCGGGGAGCGACTCCAGCCGCGCGATGTCCTCCTGGGGCTCCGGGGCCGGGGCTTCCTCCTGGACTTCCGGCTCGATTTCAGCCGCTTCCTCCTCAGGCGCCGCTTCGGGAAGCGGGAGGTCTTCCGCAGCCGCCTCCTGGGGCGTCTCCGCCGCGGCCTCGGCCAACGCCTCGGCGCCGGTATCCGTCGCGGGCTCCTCGGGGGCTTCGGGCTCCTGGGGCGCAAGGGCTTCGGTCGTCGGTACGGCCGGCGGCGAAGGAAGATTGGCGTCGACCGCGGGAAGCGTGGCGGAGGATCCCTCCGACTTGTAGAGGCTCTCATGCAGCCGCTTCACGCGCTGCACCAGCGCCGAAAGCTGGGAGGACACGCTTGCGAGGCTCTTGTCCAGGTCGCCCGCCAGGTAGCGCGCTTCGCTCACATTGTTGAAGGCCGGCGACGCCATCGTGCCCGACGGAGGGCGAGCCGCAGCGGCCGTCTTGGCCTCCTTCAGCTGCCTCTCGAGTTCGCCGACCTTGGCCTTCTCGGCCCCGAGCTCGTCCCGTAGCTGGTCGATCGTCTCGTCCTTCTGGGCGATGACCTTGGCGCTTTCGCCGCTCCCCATGCTGGCAGCATCGCGGCTTTTCTCCATCTCGGAGTGGAGCGAGCGGTACCGGGATTCGCCGTCCTGTACGATCTTCTCGAGCTGGGTAATGCGGTTGGTCGCGCGCTGGAGCTCGGCCGCCTTCTTCTCGGCATCGGCCTTCGCCGCGGCCAGGTCGGCGTCGGAAGCCCCCGAGGCTCCCGCCTGGGCGCGGGAGCTGGCTTCGATCAGCTGCTTCTCCAGGGAGGATGCCTTCTTGTGCAGTTCGTCGATTTCCGATTCCTTGTTGAGCAGCGCTTCACGGTAGTGGGTCTTCTCGTTGGCCAGTTCCTCGGCCAGACGAGGCACTCCCAGGCGCGCCTGGGTGAGCTCTTCCTCGAGGTGTGCGACCCGCTCGTCGGAGCCGCCGGCGCGGCTGGACTTGCCGGCCAGTTCGGCTTCGAGGGCGCCGACCTTTTCTTCGAGCTCGGCGATCTGGGCGTCCTTCTGCCGGAGAACGGCGATCTGGCCCCCGCCGGCCTTGGACTGGGCCCGTCCCTTCTCGACCTCGGACTCCAGGGCCGTGATCCTCTGATGCCTCTCCTCGAGCTCCTCTTCCTTCTTCCGAAGCGCGTCCTTGTAGACGCCCTGGGCTTTGGCCAGATCCTCGCCCAGCCGGGCGATATTGGCCTGAGCTTCTTTGGCTTCCTTCTCCTTCTGCTCCGCGTCGGCGCGGTGCGCCGCGGCGGCTTTTTCAAGGGCGGCGATCTTCACTTCGAGGTCCTTCACGCGCGGATCGGGTGCCGAGGCCGCAGGAGGGGCACCGCCGCCGGACACCCTCAGCGCCCCGCCGCAGGCCGGGCACTTGGTCGGCGCGGCCGCCGACCCTTCGCGGACCCGGTACATCTTTCCGCATGAAGAACATTCGAGGAGCATGAGTATCCCTCCGGGGGGCATTCTAACACGGAACGGAATCAAGTCCAGCGTCGGATCTGGGCGCGCAGGCTCTAGCGCGGTGCCCGGGACGCCCGCAGGACGCGGGCCAGTTCCCGCTCTTGTCGCTTCCACATCGCCGCCCGGTCCCGTGGCCGATCGTCGTCATAGCCCAGGAGATGGAGGATGCCGTGCGCGACATAGCGAAGCAGTTCCTCCTCCACCGGAATCCTCCGCGTCCGGGCTTCGACGGCGGCGTACTCCGCCGAGATGACGAGTTCCCCCACGAGATCCGTTCCCAGGGGGAACGAGATCACGTCCGTCGCGAAGTCGTGCCTCAGAAACTTCCGGTTGATCTTCCGGATGGCGGCATTGGTGACGAAGGCGATGGAGAGGTTC
>DATGFI010000654.1:0-6166 GCA_035309205.1 Planctomycetota bacterium
CTGCAGGCCCTGGTCACGCTCAACGATCCGCAGATGATCGAGGCGGCCCGGGCGCTCGCTGAGAAAGCGATGAAGAACGGAAACGACGAGACCGCGCGGCTGCGCCTCATCGCCCTGCGAGTGCTCTCGCGGCCGCTCACCGAGAAGGAGTCGGGCATCCTCTCCCGGATCCGCGCCGGTCTGCTGGCCCACTACAAGGAGAAGACCCAGGACGCCAAGGCGCTCCTGAGCGTTGGAGACACTCGGGCGGACGCGACCCTCGATCCCGCAGAGCTCGCGTCCTGGACCCTGGTCTCGAACCAGATGCTGAACCTGGACGAAGCCCTGAACAAATGAGGCGACCCCTATTCCGCGTCGCGGAGCCGGGGTCCCTTCGGGAGACGACATGAACCTGTTCGAGAATTTCGTGCGGTCGACGCGGCGCCAGTTCTTCACCGGCGGCGCGAACCTGCTGGGAAGCGCGGCCATGGCCTCGCTGCTCGGCGGCGCCAGTCCCCTGCTGGCGGACGAGCCTTCCGCGAGGATCGGCTCGCACTTTCCCGCCAAGGCCAAGCGGGTCCTCTACCTCCACATGGTCGGAGGCCCCTCTCAGATGGACCTCTTCGACCACAAGCCGCAGATGCAGGCGATGTACGACAAGGACCTGCCCGAGTCCATCCGAAACGGCCAGCGGCTGACCACCATGACTTCCGGCCAGTCCCGATTCCCCGTCGCGCCCTCGAAGTTCAAGTTCATGCGCGCGGGCCAGTGCGGGATGACGATCACCGAACTCCTTCCGAACCTCTCGAAGGTCGCCGACGACATCTGCTGGATCAAGTCGATGCATACGGAGGCGATCAACCACGAGCCGGCGATCTGCTGCATGCAGACCGGCAGCCAAGTGACGGGCCGGCCTTGCCTGGGCTCCTGGGCGTCCTACGGACTGGGGTCGATGAACCAGAACCTGCCCACGTTCGTGGTTCTGGTCGCCATTCCCTCCAATCGCGAACAGGAGCAGGCCATCTCCGGCCGGCTCTGGTCGTCGGGTTTCCTGCCCGGCGAGCACGCCGGGGTCTCTTTCCGGAGCAATGGCGACCCCATTCTCTACATCAACAATCCCCCCGGCGTGTCCGACACCGTCCGCCGAGCGACCCTCGACGGCGTCCACGAACTGAATGATCTCAATTACGCGCGGTATCACGACCCGGAGACTCGGACCCGGACGAGCCAGTTTGAAATGGCCTTTCGGATGCAAGCGAGCGTGCCGGACCTGCTCGACCTGGCCAAGGAGCCCGAGAGCACCTTCAAGCTCTATGGCGAGGATGCCAAGAAGCCCGGCAGCTTCGCCAACACCGTGTTGATGTCGCGCCGGCTGCTCGAACGGGGCGTCCGCTTCGTCCAGGTGTACCACAACAACTGGGATCATCATGGCAATCTGGGCGGCCGCATGCCCTCGCAGTGCAAGGATGTGGACCAGCCCTGCTATGGCCTGATCCAGGACCTGAAGATGCGCGGCATGTTCGACGACACGCTGATCATCTGGGGCGGGGAGTTCGGCCGGACGATCTATTCTCAGGGCGGCCTGTCCAAGGACAATTATGGCCGGGACCACCATCCGCGCTGTTTCACCATGTGGATGGCGGGGGGCGGAGCCAAGGGTGGTGCGATCTACGGCGAGACCGACGATTTCAGCTACAACATCGTCAAGGATCCTGTCCATATCCGCGACTTCCATGCAACGGTGCTGAAACTGCTGGGCTTCGACCACACGCGCTTCACCGTCAGGTGGCAGGGCCTGGACGCGCGCCTCACGGGAGTCGAGCCTGCAAAGGTCATCCCTGAGCTGCTCGCATAGGAACGAGCCCCACGAAGGAGTGGCCTCGGCGGCGGGGAGGAGTATACTAAGGTCGATGATCGGACGCTGGAAATCGCGGCTGAAGAAACTGGCCGAGGCCAATGAGCAGGCCCGGCAGAGCGAGACGCGCCGCATGACGCCGGCGCGGGCGAAAAAGGTGCTCGAAAGCCTGCTGTCCGATCCGCCCGCACCTCCCGTGCCCCGGGAGGATCATCCCGTTTCCTCCGGACACCGCACCCGCCGCAAGAATGTCTAGTCCCCGGGCGGTACTGCTGGCGGCTCTCGACACCGTGGATGCAGGGGGCTTCGACTACCTGCTCTACGGAGGTTTGGCTGCGGCCCTCTGGGGCGACCCCCGGTATACCGAAGACGTCGATTTCGTCCTTTTCCTTCCGGAGCGCCACGCCTATAAATTCCTGAGGGAAGCGGCCAAGCACGGTTTTTCCGTCGAGGAAGATCTGGCCATCCAGCAAATCCAGGTCAGCGGCTGGGCCCGGCTGCCGTTCGGGGGCCAAAAAAGCCCCTGGCATCTGGACCTGACCCTGGGTGACAGTCCTTTCGACAAGAGCGCGCTGGCGCGAAAGAAACGCGAGGAATTATTCGGCCGCAAGGTCTGGGTCGCGTCTCCGGAGGATCTGCTGATCTACAAGTTGGTTTCCTGGCGCGACCGGGATGTCATGGACGTCCACGCGATCATTCAGCGGCAGAAGTCCCTCGACCAGACGTACCTCCGAAAGTGGATCGGGTGGTGGGAGAAACAGGGCATTGCGGGGGTGGAAGAACGGTACTCCGGACTCTCGCTGGGGAAGTAGCAACTTCGAGCGGTCCCACGGAATCCCACGACTCGCCCGTCCGACCAGGAGCTGATTTCTGGTCGCGATGCAGGGATGGGCGCGCACGGCCGCCATGCCGGACCGGCCTGATGCCCCTCAAAGCCGACTCTTGATCAATGCGCGCTCCGACTCATCGAGATCCCCGGCGAAGTAATCCACGACATCCAGGACCTTTTGAGGCTTTTCGGACTTACCGATCATGAAGACTCCTCCGCGCGCATGCCCTTCGTAAAACACCTCTTCGGAGTCCAGTGCCGTAAGGAAGACTACCGGCGTATGGCCCCGCGTCGTCTCCCGGATCTTCTGGGCGAGGTCGAGCCCCCCCATCCCCGGCATCATGACATCGACGAGGGCAATGTCCGGCTTGAGCTGCGGGATCGCCTGGAGAGCCCCTTCGGCGGACTGGAAGGTCGAGACTTCGTACCCATGTCGATTCAGGAATCGGGACACGGACCGAAGGTACTGGGCATCGTCGTCGATGCACAGGACGGTGCTTCGCCGGGGGGGGGCGGTCATTTCGGGTTCGTCGGGGAGTCGTCCTTCCAGTGCCGTCTGAGCCAGGTCGAACAGCAGGGTGGGGGAGACGGGCTTCGCGCCGGAGTAGAACAGACCTCGTCCCGAGCCCCGGGGGATTCCCGGGACTTCCGATTCCAGGAGAATCAGCTCCGCTTGCGGCAGCGCCTCGCTGAACACTTCGACCAAGTCCAGGGTTCCGCGGCCATCGAGGTCGTCGTCCAGGATGAGAAGATCCGGGGATTTGGCGGCGGCCAGCCGCAGCGCGTCGTCGACCGTCGTAGCCATGTGGACCTCGGCACCCAGGCGACGAAGTCGCACGCGGGCGTCACGGCTCCAGGACAGTTCGCGGTCCGCGAATAGAATCACCGGCGCTTTGGTCATCATAGTGCACCTCCTCAGACAGCCGGACTTCTAGCCGCCCTCCCCGCCCAGGTCCCAGACCGGCCCCTCTTCCTCATCCTTACTCCGACCCGGGTGCCCCCTGGCCCATTCCACCCCGTCGACGAGCCGACGGATCGAGCGCTTGAGCGCTTCGCCATCCCAGGGTTTGGAGAGGAGCAGGTCGATCCCCGCCGCCACGCGGCGGGTCTTGACGTCGGAGTCCGGGTAGGCCGTCAGAATCACCCGACCGATCCATGGCCAGCGTTCCCGGATTTCAGCCAAAAGTTCCGTCCCGCTCGTTTCCGGCATCCGCTCGTCAGAGACGACGACGGCCACGGCCTGACGCCGCAGGGACGCCAGCGCCTGCCCCGGGCTGGCCGTTGTGACCAGCTCATAGGGCTCACTCTGGAATAGCCGGCGGAGCGCAGACAGCACCCCCAAATCGTCGTCGACACAGACCACGACAGGTCTTTCCGGGCGGGCGGGTGCTTCTCGCCGGGCCGGGAAAGCTTGGGTTATCGTCATCGGCGCACCTTTTCACTACCTCGCGGCAGGGTCACCCTCATGGCCCAGGTCAAAAAAAATATCCGCCTCCTCGGCGGATGGAACTTTCCGGAGGCTGCCCCGCGACCTTCGGAATTAGCACGGGGGATTTCTTCAGGAACACGGGACGTCCGACGTCGCCGGACCTAAACGAAAGCACACACTTCCCGGTCGCGCGGCTCGCCCCCATAACATTCCGAGCCCCCGTCGCGGACTCTGTAACGTGAAAACAGGAATCTCCCTGAAATGGGCGTCCCCTGCGGGCGACTTCAGGGGATCGGCCGTCCTCCGGACTTATGCCCTGACTGCCGGTCCTCCCCGGGAATTGCAAGCGACAACTCTGGCTTTCGGAGGATCATCCCTGCTACCGTTAGGCGGGAGGATCGCATGAACCTGAGCACCTACAACCAAGTCACGCTGCCGTCGTTCATGTACGGGACCGCGTGGAAGAAGGATGCGACCGCGCGGCTGGTCGAGCTGGCGGTCGATTCGGGCTTTGCCGCGATCGACACCGCCAACCAGCTCGTCCACTATAACGAAGCGCTTGTCGGCGACGCGGTCATGACGCTCCAGAAGAAGGGCTTCGGACGCGACCGCCTTTTCCTGCAGACGAAGTTCACGTCCGTCGACGGGCAGAGGGGCCACCCCCCCTACGACGCGTCGGCCGATCTTCCCGCGCAGGTCCGCCAGTCCTTCGAGAGCTCGCTCCAGCACCTCCATACCGACCGGCTGGATTCCTATGTTCTGCATGGCCCGTACTACCGCAACCGCCTGGGCGCGGAAGACTGGGAGGTCTGGGGCGCCATCGAACAGCTCTTTCGCAGCGGAAAAACGCGCATCATCGGCATCAGTAACGTCTCTCCTCCCCAGCTGGCGGAACTCTGCCAGAAGGCGCAGGTCAAGCCCATGGTGGTCCAGAACCGCTGCTACGCGGCTCTAGGCTGGGACCGCGACGTTCGCGAGATCTGCCGCGAGCACAAGATCATCTACCAGGGATTCTCCCTGCTGACGGCCAATCCGGAAGTCTTCGGGGATCCGCGCATTCACGCGATCGCCAAGCGCGTCAACGCCGGACTCCCCCAGGTCGTCTTCCGCTTCGCCCAGCAGATCGGAATGCTGCCGCTGACGGGGACGTCGAACGCCGAGCACATGAAGGAGGATCTGGCCTGCGATCGGTTCACGCTGACGACCGAAGAGGTCCGACAGGTCGAAACTGTCTCGGTCGGCTAGACCTTCCGCCACAAGCCCTGCAGGCGCTCGATCTCGACGACCGGAAGCGGGAACTGTTTGCTGTAGAGGTGGCTGTCGATCCCCGCCAGCTCGCGCAAGGCCAGGTGCAGGTGCTCGATGCGCAGCCGGATGCCCTTCTCCGGATCCCCTTTCAGGGACTTCGGATCGAGCGGGACCAGGAACTGTTTTTCGTCCGTCGCACCGACGCAGCGATTGCCCTCGATCCCCCGCCCCAGAAACATGACCGACCCGATCGACCAGTGGTCCTTGCCGTTGCCGTTATTGTAGTTCGGCGTGCGGCCCATCTCGCTCTGCACGATGACGACGAGCTTCTCGCGGATCTTCAGCTCCTCGGCCCGACGCATCAGGTAGTCGATGCCCGCCAGGAACTCGGGGATCAGCTTCATCTGGTCAGCGTCGTTGTTGTTGTGACTGTCGAACTGACCGATGGACAAGTTCGCGGAAACGCAGACTCCGGCCTTGAAGGAGGCCAGCGCGATGTCCACCTGTTGGGACAGCCGCTCCTTGGGGGGATTCTTCGGCACGTAGGGCGTGACCCGCGCCAGGGCCTTCGAGTTCAGCTGGGCGGCGTAGAGCATGATCTCCGCACGCTCCACGCGCGGCAGGCACCGGTCGGCGGAGCGCGACTCCGACTGCTCCTTGAGCGCCTTCTCGATCCGATCCAGGGCGAACCCGTCATGGTAGGGGTGCTGGATCGTGCCGCCGACCGAGTCCGCGTTGGCGACCAGGGCGAGCGACTGGAGGTACGGGATACGGGCCATGGGCACCAGATTCCCCGTGCTCGAATAGTTGCCGAAGGTGAGAAAGG
>DATGFI010000655.1:0-2301 GCA_035309205.1 Planctomycetota bacterium
CGTCGCTGCTGCTCCTGACCCTGTTCCTCCTCATGGGGCCGGTCCTCACGGTCGAGACGATCAAAAAGCGTAAGGCCTTCATCCTGGTCCTCCTCGACGAGTCGCGGTCGATGCAGAAAATAGACCTGCTCCAGACCGACCAGGAGCGGGAGGCCGTGTCGAAGGTGACCGGCGTCAGCGGGGAAACCGAGCTGCGCCAGCTGACGCGCGCCGACGTCGTCAAGAAGGTGCTGGAGAACCCGAAGCTGCGGCTCTTGGAGGAGCTCGAGAACAAGCTCAACGTCGCCTATTTCACCTTCTCGAGCACCGCCACCGCGAGGGAAAGCCGGGAGAAGCTCCTGGAGGAGTACCGGAAGGAGACGTGCATCGGGACGGAGACCGCGATCGGCGACGCGATCAAGACGGCCTTGAACTCGCTCCGCGGGCAATACGTCGCCGGCGTCGTCGTCTTCACCGACGGCAAGAACAACGCGGGCATGGCGACGAAGGAGATCGCCAGCCAGCTCAAGCAGCGCTACCTCCCGATCTATACGGTCGCGGCCGGCGTGCCCCATACGCCCAAGGACATCGCCCTCCTGGAGCTCGAGGCCCGGGAAGCCGTCCTGGCCAACGACCTCTTCAAGGTCGACTTCAAGGTCTCGAGCTTCGGCTACGAGGGCGAGACGGTGACGGCGAACCTCTACGCCTACCCCCTGAAGGAGGGGGACAAGGAGCCCGGCCAGGATCCGAAGGAGCTCGACCGGCTGATCGAAGAGTCGAAGATGGAGGCGGACCTCCCGATCGCCCTTACGGGCAACAGCGCCAAGCAGGCGGTCACGCTCTCCTACACCCCCAAGGTGCCGGGGGAATACTTCCTCATCATCCGGATCAACCCCCGCGCGGAGGAGAACACCGCGCACAACAACTACCTCACCCACCGGCTCCGGGTGGCAGACGACAAGATCAAGGTGCTCTACGTGGAGCATCCTCCGCGCTTCGAGTACCGGTACCTGAAGAACTCGCTCGTGCGCGATCCGAAGATCCTGGCGCACTGCTTCCTGACCTCGGCCGACACCGAGTTCCCGCAGGAGCACACGCGGTCCGAGGAGCCGTTGTTCCGCGAGCCGCTCAAGGAATTCCCGACGACCCTCAAGGCGCTCCTCGAGTATGACGTCATCATCTTCGGCGACGTCGATCCGGCCAAGCTCGGCCCCGAGGCCGCGAAGAATATCGAGACGTTCGTGTCCGAGTTCGGCGGCGGCATCATCTTCATCTCGGGCGCGATGAACAATCCGCGGACCCTCGCCAACACCCCGCTGGCGAATCTGCTGCCGGTGGTCGCCGACGAGAACCGCGACCTCTACGAGCACGAGAAGGTCTATTCCCAGACCTTCGGGTACCAGTTGACGCCCGACGGCCGGACGTCCCCGATCACGAACTTCAAGGAGTTCAAGGGCGACGTCAACCGCAACCAGGAGCACTGGGAGGCGCGGGCGAACCCCCGAATGGGGCTGCCGGGGCTCCGCTGGTTCACCCGGGTCAAGAAGCTGAAGGCGGGCGCCTCGCCGCTCGTCGAGATCGCCGGCATCCCCGGCGAGTCGACGCGGCCGCCCCTCTTCGTCACCCAGCACGCCGGCCGCGGCCGCGTCTTCTGGAGCGCGACCGACGAGACCTGGCTCTGGCGCTACGTCGCCGGCGATTATCCCTGGTTCTATCCCTTCTGGCAGCAGGCGATGTACTGGACGCGGGAGGGCAAACTCCTGGGCGCCCGCCGCTACCGGGTCTATGTGGACAAGGAACGCTACACGCGCGGCGAACCCGTCATGGTCATCGCCAACGCCTACGACGAGAAGTTCCAGCTGAAGACGGATCCCCAGATCGACGTCTTCGTCGACCCTCCCGCCGGCCGCGCGGGCCTGGAACGGATCAAGGTGACCCTCCTCAAGGACAAGACGCGAGACGGCTACTATGAGGGCCAGTACCGGCCGGACGACACGGGCTTGTACCGCGTCTGGGCGGGCGACGAGGACGAAGCGACGCGCGCGTCGGCGAAGTTCACCGTCTTCATCCCCGACCGGGAGGACGACGAGCCGATCCTCGACGTGGCGACGCTCAAGGAGCTGGCAGCTGAGTCGGCCGGCGGCAAGTTCTTCCCGGTGGACGAAGTGGGGCGCCTCAACGAGGAAATCCAGAAGAACGACGTGATGCTCCGGGAGACGAAAGAGGACGACCTGTGGGACTCGCCCCTCGTCTATCTGGTGTTTGCCTCGATTATCACCCTGGAATGGATCCTGCGGAAGATCCTCCGCATGCTGTGACGAT
>DATGFI010000656.1:0-3147 GCA_035309205.1 Planctomycetota bacterium
CCTGGGGAGACCAAGGCTACTACGAGGTCTGGCTGAATTCGGCGAACGACTGGATCTACAGGCATCAGCGTCTGGCGGAGGAGCGCATGGCGGAGCTGGCGGAGCGCGATGCCGGAAGCGATCTTGAACGGCGCGCCCTGACCCAGGCGGCGCGCGAGGTCCTCCTCCTGCAGTCGAGCGACTGGGCCTTCATCATGGATACGGGCGCGGTCGCCCCCTACGCCCACAAGCGCTTCAAGGAGCACACGCTGCGATTCACGCGGCTCTGGGAAATGATCGGGAGGGGCTCCGTCGACGAGCGGTTCCTAAGCGACTGCGAGGAGAAGGATTCCATCTTCCAGGAGCTCGACTACCGGCACTTCCGGGGGCCGGGGACTTCGGGGGCCGAGAAAGACCTAGAGGGGATATAATCCAAACCGCGTGAAGATACTCATCCTGTCCCGTCGGAGATCGCTCTATTCCACCCGGCGCCTTCGCGAGGAAGGGAGGGCGCTCGGCCACGACGTCGACGTCGCCGACCCTCTCAAATGCGTCCTCCGCCTCAGTCACGGCGATCCGTCGATGCTGGTCGGCATCCGGACTCTCAAGCCACCCGACGCGGTTCTTCCCAGGATCGGAACGGCGGGCACCACCTATTCCATCGCGGTGGTCCGGCATTTCGAACTGATGGAGGTCCCGGTAGTGAACCGGGCCTCGGCGATCGAACACGCCAAGAACAAGCTGAGCTGCCTGCAGCTGCTGGCGCGCAAGGGGGTGCCGGTCCCGGACACGCTGATCTCGCGGTACCCGCGAGATCTGGACAAGATGATGAAGCTGGTGGGAGGCCCCCCGCTCATTCTCAAGCTGCTCCGGGGAACCCAGGGAACGGGGGTCATATTCGCCGAGAGCAAAGCGTCGGTCGAATCCATGCTGGAGACGATCTGGAGCCTGGGTGAGGACATCTTGATCCAGCGCTTCATCGCGGAGTCGAAGGGGAAGGACATCCGCGTTCTGGTGATCAACGGGGAGGCCCGGGCGGCGATGCGGCGCATCGGGCCCGACGGCGAGTTCCGCTCGAACATCCACCGCGGGGGCGTGGGCCAGCCCGTTCGGCTGTCGAAAAGTTTCGAGCGGATCGCCGTCAAGGCCGCGGAGGCCGCCGGACTGGACCTCGCAGGCGTGGACATCCTGGAGGCGGTGTCGGGGCCGATGGTCATCGAGGTCAACGCCTCGCCAGGCTTCGAGGGGCTGGAGGAGGCGACGAGACAGAACATCGCGAAGCTTTTTGTCGAGGCCGCGGTGAAAGCCGCGCGAGGACGGAAGTGAAATCCTTCGAGATCGCCGGCATGAAGGTGCCGGTGGGGCACCGGAAGGACGTGAAGATTCGCATCAGCGAGTTCTACACCGCGACCCCCGTGTTCATCCCGGTCACCGTCATCCACGGCGGCAGCCCGGGGCCCGTGCTGTACATCGTGGCGGCCGTACATGGCGACGAGATCAATGGGATCGAGATGGTTCGCCAGATCCGCGCCGACGTCGATCCGCACAAGCTGCACGGGACCCTGATCCTCGTCCACATCGCCAACCCGATTTCGTTCACGTCGATGACCCGGGATCTGCCCGATGGACGCGACCTCAACCGCTTCTTTCCGGGGCGCGACCGGGGCTCGATGGCATCGCTGATCGCGGATGCCATCTTCACCAAGATCGTGCGAATCTCCAGCTACGGGATCGATCTGCATACCGCGGCCGCCGGGCGAACGAATCTTCCGCATGTGCGCGTGGACATGAAAAGCCCGATTCTCCGGCGCATGGCCGGGGCGTTCGGCTCGGAGGTCGTCTTCGACATGGCAGGCGAGCCGGGGATGCTCCGGCGGGCTGCCACGGAAGAGGGCGTTCCGACCATGGTTTTCGAGGCGGGCGAGCCGCTCAAATTCCAGAAAAAGCTGATCCGCCGCGGCGTAGATGGGATCAAGAACGTGCTTTCGGATCTCAAAATGATCACCTTCGACCGGACCTCGCCGCTTTTCCAGATCGTCGTCACGGATCACCGCTGGATTCGCGCCCAGAAGGGCGGCATCCTCAATCTGAACGTGAAGCCCGGTGATATAATCGAAAAAGGTGAAACCATCGCGGTGAACACGAAACCCTTCGGTACCGAGGTGAGCCGACTGCAGGCACCGCACAGCGGCCTCGTGGTCGGATGTACGACGGTGCCCATGG
Source organism: Planctomycetota bacterium (assembly GCA_035309205.1). GTDB lineage: Bacteria > Planctomycetota > MHYJ01 > MHYJ01 > JACPRB01 > JACQFK01. The sequence continues at coordinate 2,203 of DATGFI010000656.1, forward strand.
TGCTTCCCGGGCAGGCCGTCTGCCACCTGGTCCAGCTGGGGGCCCGGACCCGAGTGCTTCAGAAGCTGCTGTCGCGACAGGAACTGCCCTTCGAATAGGAACGCATGGGATCCGAAGACTTCGTGATGGCCGGGAAGCTCTCTCTGGCCGCGATGTTGGGGGGGCTGGTGGGCCTCGAGCGGGAAATGCACCACCAGACGGCCGGTTTGCGCACCCACATGATCGTCGCGGTCGGGGCCTGCCTGGTGATGCTCACATCCCTCCACATGGCGGACATGTCGCCGACCAAGGCCGACCCTGGCCGCCTCGCGGCCCAGGTCGTCGCGGGGGTCGGCTTCCTCGGCGCCGGCGCCATCATGCGTTCAGGCCTTTCGATCCGCGGCCTGACGACCGCCGCGTGCCTCTGGACGGTGGCTGCCGTCGGTCTTGCGGTGGGCTGCGGATTCTGGAAGGCTGCGTCGATGGCAACGGTGCTCGTCCTCCTGGCCACATATTTCTTTCAGAAGGTGGAAAACCGGATCTCGAAGGGACGGTACCTGAGACGCTTCGTCGTCCACGCACGCGAATCGGCTTCCCTCGTCGCCGACCTCGAGGATACGCTTCGAAAGTCCGGCTGCACGGTCCGGGAACTCGATATCGAGCGCAACATCGTCGACAAGAAGATGCAGGTTTCGATCACGGCCAGCTGTCCGGAGGATCACGACGTCGATAAGCTGAGCAGATCGTTCGGCGCGCTGTCGGATGTGGAGCGAGTGGAGATCGACTGAACGCGGGGGAAGAGGATGGACCTGAACAGAGTGGCGGCCGTGATCCTGGCGGGTGGCAAGGGGCAGCGGCTCGAACCGCTGACGCGCGACCGGGCGAAGCCCGCGGTGCCCTTCGGAGGCATCTACCGCATCATCGACTTCGCGCTCTCCAATTGCGTGAATGCCGGACTGAAGAAGA
>DATGFI010000657.1:0-3963 GCA_035309205.1 Planctomycetota bacterium
CACGTCGGAGAACGTCAGGTCCCCGTAGTGCACGAGGCCGATCCCCATTCTCCCCTCCCAGAACCAGAAAGGGGCAATTTTCTGCAGGATCTTGCCTCCCACGATGACCGTCAGGACGTCCTGGTCATTGAAGCTGAAGAATTCTCCGGTGCCCATGTCGACGTTGGAGGCTCCCGTGAAGCGATCCCATCCGACGGCGACATACCCCCCGACGGCCCAATGGGGGGTGAGCCAGCTGAGGAGATTGGCCTCGACCGCGACGCCGTAGCCGACATCGAAGATGTCCGAGTAAGCGATGTTGTCGATGCTATCGACGGACGTATCGCCCGGAACGTCGACCCTGGCCGAGATCGTCATGCCGAAGCGCAGGTTGGGCGCAAACTCCTCCTGCATGAGATTGAATTCCGCTCCCCGCGCCGACAGGGCGGGATCGGGAAGCGGCTCGGCGAGATCCCGGGGAAGCGGAGTTCCCGCGGGGGCCAGCAGGCCGGCATCCGCCAGGAGCGTCGAAGCGGCGAAAGGGTCTGGATCCTTGGGCGAGGGACGCGGAATTCCCGCCGGCTCCTGAGCGAGGGCGAGCGTCGGGAAGAGAAACGCCAGGGTGAGGGCAAGGGCTGTATATTTTTTCATTAGGATATGTACGATCCAGAGGCGATTCGGATTCCGGAAAAATGATCGGACCTTGGAGAAATGGGAGCCGATGGGGGGAGGACCGAGACCGGTCACTTCTGCATTTTGAACGTGGACTTGTGCCGGTCCCACCAGATGGTCCACTCGACCAGGGTCGTCCACTTTTCGCCCGTGATGGCCTGAAGGGCCTTCACGATGCCGGGGAGGAGCGCCTTGGCGCGAAGAACCTGGGGATCGCTCGCGCCGGCCCCCGCCAGCCCGAGGCTTCCCGGCTTGCCGGAGCTCTTTCCGCTTCCGCCCTTCTGGGCCTTGTCCAGGTGCTTGGCCAACTCCATCAGGGGCTCCATGGAGTCCGGACTTTTCAGGAGCGCCGAGGCGCTGATCGCGGCCTTGGCGACCGCGAACTCCGGATCCTTGGGATCCTTGAACTCGAAGTACGAGTGGATCGACCCGAGGGCCGATTCGTCGCCGAGCTTCCCCAGAGCCCGTAGGATGGCGGCTTCCGCGCCGAAGAGCTTGAGATTGGAAGGGAGCGCGCCGGTCAGGAGGGCGCTCACGTTGCCCTTGTCCAAGGTGAACGCTCCCAGCCCCTCTGCGGCGGCGATCCGGACCACTTCCTCGTCAGTGACGACGAGATTCGCGAGCCGGGTGCGGACGGTCGTGTTCTGGAGCTTGGCCAGCTGGGTGACGGCCGCCGCGCGAGCGGCGGGGGCGGCCGAGGCGTAGTCCCGGGCGAAGACTTTGAGCGCGTCCTCGGTTTCCGCATCCAGCGCGCAGGCGAGCGTGAGCACGAGCGAAAGGATCATGAGCCACCTCCATGGGGGGGGGCGCCGCCCGCCCGAAAATCGAGCGGGCGGCGCCGGACTGTTTGCCCGGGGCCTGGAGACTCTCGACTCCAGGCCTCCTTCTAGTTCCTCACTCGCAGGGCCTAGCGTCGCAGTTCCAGGCTAGCCGCAGGCTCTCCGCGGGAGAGTTCCAGCTCAGTGTTGACGACGCGCAGCTTGGTGCGGAGCGAAAACGCAAGTTCCCGGATCTCCCGCAAGGCCCTCAGGTCGATCGATCGCTCCAGCATTCCCATCGTCACTTTCTCCTGCCGTTGATTGAGGGTCAGCCCTTCGATGATGTAGGCGGCCCAGCCTTCCAGTTCGAGCAGGCGTTCCAGGACCACAGGCCGTTCGGTTTCGATCATCGGCTCACCGAGTCGAAGGTCGCCGTATTGAGCTCGCTGTTGTTGCAGGCGGTGACGGCCAGACCGATCAGGACCGTGTCTGCCATCGGAATGACGGCGCTTCCGCGCTGGGTCCAAGTCTTCCCGTCGGCCGAGATGTAGCCGGTGAACGTGTCCCCGGTCCGGCTGATCCGGATCCAGTAGGGCACGGAGGCGGCGATTCCGCCGTCGTTGAAATTGGAGGCTCCGGCCTGGGTTCGCCCCTGGAAGGAGGCGCCGTTCTGGGGGGTGATCAGCATGTCCGCAAAGCGCGAGCTGGGATCCAGCGTCTCCCGGATCATGACTCCGGCTTGCGCTTTCGGGCTGGTATTCCCCACCGCGCTCACATGCGCGGTGAGCGAGCCGTCGCCCGTGAGCGGCTGATGCACGTACTGGAAGGCGTCCACCGTGCCTCCGATGTCGGCCCCCGAGCCCTTCACGGTGAAGACTCCGTTTGAAAACGTGGCGCTTCCGGCCAGGCCGACGGCCCCGACATCCTGGTTCACCCAGGGGGAGGGGAGGGAGACGGAAGAGACTCCCCCGCTGACCGAGACCGAATCGAAGGTCGCCACGTCGAGGACGCCGTTCTGGTGACTCACGACCGCGATGCCGACGAAGACGTCCTGCGACATGGAGATCGTCGCCGTGCCCGCGACGGTCCACGTGGTTCCGTTCGGGGAGGTCGAGCCGGTGAACGTATTGCCGACCCGGCTGATCTTGAGCCAGTAGGGCGCCACGACCGAGGGTCCGCCCAGGTTCCAATTCGTGCTCCCGGGCTGGCTGCGCCCCTGGAAGTTGGCTCCCGTCGGAGTGAGGATCATGTCCGCCCAGCGGGAACTCGGATCGAGCGTCTCGCGGATCATCATCCCCGCCTGGGCCCGGGGATCGGTATTTCCCAGACTGGTCACGTGCGCCTCGAGCGTGCAATCGCCGATGAGCGGCTGGTACACGAAGTTGAAGGAGTCGACCGTGCCCCCGATGTCGGCTCCGGAGGCCTTGACCGTGAACACGCCTCCGGAGTCGCTGGCGCTGCCGGGAACCCCGACGCTGCCGATGTCCCCATCCTTCCAGGGAGCGGGCAGGGGGCCTCCCCCTCCGGAGGCGGAGCTCACCGTGAGCGTGGCGGAGTTGGAGGCGACGCTTCCGGCGGAGTTCGAAACGAGCGCCCGGAAAAGTTCGCCGCTATCGGCCAGGGTGGTGGCCGGCGTGGTGTAGGATGCGCTCGTCGCGCCGGAAATGGGAATCCCGTTCTTCTCCCACTGGTAGGAGAGCGGCGCCGTCCCGGAAGCCGCCACGCTGAAGGTCGCCGTCTGGCCCGCAGTAACGCTGCGGCTGGCAGGCTGCATCGTGACGGAGGGAGCCACGGGGCCGCCGCCGCCGCTTCCGGCCAAAGTCACGGACACGTCGTCGACGCGGAGCACCCCGTTTGCCGGCAGATTCGCATCGAAGTCCACGAAGAGCTGCGTGTGATTGCCTGAATTGAACGTGAAGCTGTAGAACTGGTAGCTGCCGGCGGAATCATTGGTGATGGTGACATACTTGATGATGATCGAGGCATCGAATCCCTGGGTGTCCCCGTCTCCGTCAGGGTCCGCGCCGGGAGTGGGGATATGGACGCCGAATCCTCGCTGGGTCGGCTTACCGCTGGTGTCGTTGTTGGCGGGCTGCCCGACCGTGGTGAATCCCGGCGTGCCGCCGATCCAGGCGCTGGCAACGTAGTCGGTATTCGCCTGGCAGCTGAACATCTGCATGAGCTGCCCCTGATTGGGGACGCTTCCGGGACTGAAAATGGCCTCCTGGGAGCCGGAGTGCGCGTGGCCGTCCTGGACGACCATGGCGACATTGGTTTCCTCGCCGACCCAGGGGAAGGTGTGCCGCGTGAGGGTCATGGGGCCCGAGCTCTCAAAGCCGGAGTCCTGGATCAGATTGACGGCCGGGGAGAGCTTGAGCAGGGGCCGGTCTTTGGCCGCGGCTCCCATGGACAAGAGGACCAGGAGGAATCCCGTAAAACCGAGGTGCTTTTGAACGCCGGACCGGAAGGGTCCACACATATCCAGCTCCTTAAAAGGGTTCTCAAGAGGGTTTCGAGTTCACGCCCGCCCGCTGCCCGGCCCGGCTCCTGGTCT
>DATGFI010000658.1:0-2743 GCA_035309205.1 Planctomycetota bacterium
ATTGCAACAACGTGATATCGACTGCCTCTGTCCTCTGCGCGGTATGCGGGGCCCCGGTTCCTCCCGGCGGCGCGGACGCCGCGGTCGACGCACCTCCGCGATGATTCGGGCCGCGCAGGAACGGATCCAGGACCTGTTTTCTCTGGCTGAGACCGAGGTCCGGCGGTCGCCGGACAACCTCTCGCAACGGTACGTTCTCCTGGCCCGCAAAATCGGAATGAGGTACAACGTTCGACTCCTCCGGGAGTACCGGGACGTCTATTGCCGCGGCTGCTCGACCTTCTGGGTGGAAGGCCGGTCCGTGCGAACTCGGCTCCGGGCCGGTCGGCGCGCCCAAACCTGCCTCTGTTGCGGCCGGGTCCGCCGCGTCCCGGTGAAGCGTCCCTCGCCGGGGCTCCCCCCCTCCGAAGAGGCACCCCACCGGGTGGCTCGGCGGGAACAGGCGGTCCTGATCGACGAGGGGCCGGATTGGGACCCGGAGACGGACGCCGAGGAGGGGGAAGACCCATAAGCCTGAACCTCCCCCTACCGCCGGCGCCGGGGTGGCCGAGCGGCCAAAGGCGGCAGACTCAAGATCTGCTCTCGTAGGAGTTCCCAGGTTCGAATCCTGGCCCCGGCATTGAAAATCTCTTCATATTCTAGCCAGCTCTCCCTCGAGGGCGCCGACCTACCCCGACCCGCGCCGGACCCCCTGTCCGACGTCCACAGGATCGGTCAGGTGATCGTGAACCGGCTGAAGCTGCTCGACTCGGACCAACCCCTCCCCGGCGAGAGGCCCCTGTCCCGGGCAAACAGAGATGCAATCCCGTTCGTGTTCGACCGCGCCCTGTTCATCGACGAGAAGGCGAGAGCCGCGGAGGTCAAGATCCTCGCAAAGAGGGAGGTGACCGCGATGAAGGCGAAGATCGAGGACCTTCAGCGACTCGGCATCGGAGAGGCCGCGACGTTCATCTCGAACGCGCGATTGCGGTTCGAGACCCAGACGCCGGCTGGATTCAACGACTGCAAGACCAACTGCCGCTCGGCCATTATCTCGTTGTTGACGCGGCTAACCGGCGAGGCCGATCCGCGAGTTGGGATCAGATACTTGGCGAAGCAACGCATCTTCGGAGACCGCGAAGAAATGGTCATTGACGTGTGCCGAAGCTCGGATCATCTCGACGGCCTTGCGATGAATCGGGCAACTGGGGATCGGCGCGGCCATTAGGGTAGTCACCGCGAGTAGCCTCTTAAATGAGTCATCGACCTGGTAGGGCTCGGGCAAGAGAATCTGCTCGAAACGGGCGCTTTACCAAACGGGACACCTAGAGTACTACGTCCGATCCCTATCTCGCAGGTAAGCGAGCACGGACGACGCATTCCGGTCGGGAGGGAAAACCGGGTAGAACACCTTCTCAATCCGTCCTCCATCCGCCACGAAGGTCAGCCGTTTGACTAGGGTCCGCCCTTGCAGCGGGAAGGTCGACTCCTCTCCCTCGAAATGTACGATCGGCGACTTCAGGGATGCGACGAACGTTGGGATTCCCAGCGCCCGGACCAAGTTGAACCGGGAGTCATTGAGCAGTTCGAACGGCAAGTGTACCCGCGTCGCAAACTCGACCTGTTCAGCCAACCCTTGCCGGACACCTTGGCCTTGACCGCTCACTCCGAAGACCTCGCAGTTCAGGGAACGAAACTGGCTGTATTCGTCCCGAAATGCGCAGCTCTGAAGCGTGCAGCCCCGAGCTCCGGGGATTTCGCTCCACTCACCGGGAATCGGGATTCCCGGCTTGACGGTGGCCGGGTAGAAGAAAAAGACGGACAGGTGATTGGCCACGTGCGCGGCGTCGACAGTACGGCCCCGCGTTGAACGAAGTCGGATGTGCGGTACAATCATGCCCGGTAGATGTCGGGCCGCCCCGTCGTCCTCCGGCGCGGGGAGGTCCGCGGGGAGGGCAAAGAGGTTGGCGTCCGTCGGGATTCGGGAAAGGCCCATCCCCTTTCGAATTGCGGACGTTCCCTATATTCGTTAAGGGGTCTGTTCGCGCAACCCCACCCTCGACGTACCTCCAACTGCTCCCGTCAGTATCGAATCGGAAACGTCGTTCTGTTCCTGGCCCCGGCAGCTGAAACTGGCCTTACGGTACGTTACAATGATCGCTCAAAGGGTGGCCTCCTTTCCCCCGTCAAAAAGTTCAGCCTATAGCGGCGTACGCGAAGCTGCGACATGCCGGCGGGAAAGCTTGGGCGCTGGGAGGGCCGATCTCTAAACCCCGTACGCTTCGTCGTGATGAGCGAGTCGGAGAAGACGCACCGTCTGTCGTCCGTGGACCGGCTCAAACATCAACACGAACGAACCACCGACATGGACCCGGCGTACTCCTTGGAGGGGCGCGCGCAAAGGTTTGTAGTGGAGCGGGTTTTCGAGAATCTGGGTTACCTTTGAGTCGACCGCCTGCTTGAACGCCGCATTCCGGCTGCAGAGTTTTCGGTAGTCCCGTTCGAACTCCGGCGAGATCTCGAGTTCCCAACTCAATGGGACTCACCTAGGACCTCGTCCAATGATTCGATTCGTCGGAACTTTCCTTGTCGGATTCTCCGAATATCCGCAACGAACTCGGGGCGCAGGGCTGGATCGAGGATCTTCTGCTCATAAGCAGCAACGATGCTTTCGATGGCCTCCGACTTACCCTTCAATCCGTCTCGGGCCTTCACCACGTTCACTACGCGGTTGGCGTGCTCCGACAACTCCACGACTGCCTTC
>DATGFI010000659.1:0-2262 GCA_035309205.1 Planctomycetota bacterium
CGCCCGTGGCAGTGGACGCATCCGACGCCCTTGGCCACATGAATCTGGTGATCGAAGTAGACGTAGCCGGGAAGGTGATGCACGCGGGTCCAACGGATCGGGGTATCCGTCCGCTCGCTTTCCCGGACCGGGAGGAGCATCGGGCTGTCCGCCCAGATCTGGCGATGGCAATTCATACACGTCTTGGTCGGCGGAATACCCGCGAATGAGCTGTCCTCCACCGAGGTGTGGCAGTAGCGGCAATCGATTCCCAGCCCGCCGACGTGATGCTTGTGGCTGAAGGGGATCGGCTGATCGCGGACGACATCGGCCTCCGTCACGTAGCTGGATCGGTACATGCAACCGCTGACCCACACCACCGCCGTGAAAATGAACAGGCCGCCGAAGATGCTGACCCGCGAGATCGTGTTGAAGGCCGGATGAAAGACCTGTGCCATGATCTTCTCCGAGGTTTGCCCGCGGGCGGCGACGAAAGCTGGTTCATGATCGAGCGCCCGCGCGCTCCTTCGCGTGCTCGACTTCTCGGAAACTTCTCGGAAGAAGTGGTCGGTCGGCTCCCTACCGCCGGCCTGCCGCACGGGATCGAATCAGACCCCACGTTGGATCCCCAACGGAGGGCTTTTGTGACGCCCGTGCCGAAGTTCGAACGCGTCTGCCTCGGAGGTCACGCTGAAAGGTTGCCGCTCCCCTCCGGGGATTCCGTCACGGAGGAAGTCCCGGCGGTTCGGCACTACGGAGCGTTGCGGAGCATTCATCCCCATGCACGCACAGGTCGCCGGAAAGGAAGAGGATCGGATGTTGGTTCCGCGGCTCTTCGCCGGCATCCCCGCCCCTCGACTTCGCCCTGCAGTGCCGCTTTGCGGAGGCCTGGCACTTCTTCTTCTGGTCGGCCTTGGTGGGGATCCCCCCGGAGGGTCACCCCGACGCTCCGCCATGGTTCGGATGACTCGGGACCATGTCTTCCTGCCGGAGGTCTTGACGATCCGGGTGGGCGACGAGGTTGTCTGGAAGAACGAGGACCATTCTCTCCACTCCATCGTCGGAGATCCCCTGCTCGCCCTCCACCGGATCGACATCGAGCCCCCGGCGCCTCCCGAAGCCTTCCATTCGGAGGATGTCGAACCCGGACAGACCTACACGCACCGGTTCGCTCTCGAGGGCACCTATCGGTATGTTTGCCTGCATCACGAAGAGCAAGGCATGAACGGGACCATCCTCGTGAGCCCCGCGCGGTAGAGCCCGAATTCGACTCGCGCGCGGTGAAGAGCCGCCTATTCCTGAATGGCGCCCCCCATGGGATTCGAACCCATGTCCCGGCCTTGAGAGGGCCGTGTCCTAGGCCTCTAGACGAGGGGGGCCGTTTGAGAGGTCCCGGAGCTTAGTGCGGGGATAACATAAAATCAAGGAGTTTGACGCCCACCGGGGCTTCGGCGGCCGCCATTTCGAACTCTCTTTTCGGCGGGTCGACATGTATGATATTCAGCACATGAACGCCGCTCTCCTCCTCCTCGCCCTGGCTTTCGCGCAAGACGATACGGAGGCCCGGCTCAAGGAGTTCGCCGACACCATGAAGTCGGCGAAGTCCGACGGCGAGCGGATCAAGGCCATCGACAGCCTCGCAGCCACCCGCTCGCTCAAGGCGGCCATGAAGCTCGCCTCCGTCGTGGGAAGCCCTTATCCGGAAGCCGTCCGCGTGGCCGCGGCGGATGCCGTGGGCAAGATCGGCGACGTGAAAGCCGGCGCTCCCCTACTCGCCTACGTCAACACGCTCGGGAACCTGCTCCAAAGCGAGGTCCCGAGCAAGAAAGAGGAACAGAAGGTCGCCGAGGCCGCCGTCCGTGCGATCGGCACCCTTCGGGACCGCAGCGCGACCGTCCGCCTGACCGGCATGCTGATCAGCGCCAACATCCCCCTCATGGGCGAGGCGGTCCGGGCCCTCGGGAAGATCCGCGACCCGCAATGCATGGACGGCCTCCTCAAGCTGCACTATGCCGCCAACGCCCCCGAAGGCGTCGGCGCCACCAACGTCCGGAAGCCCCTCGCCCCGGACACCCTGGCGGCCCTCCGCCGCATCACCGGGCAGCGCCTCAGCACTCCCGACGAATGGAACAAGTGGTACCGCAGCGTCGGCGGCCGCATCGCGGTCCCGCCCGAGGAATCCCTGGGCGGCCTGCCTCCGGAAGTCCGGCAGTTCGCCGTCTATAGCGGCAAGGGCGAGATCGCGACGCTCCGCAAGTTCGACCTGGTCCTCCTCAACCCCGA
>DATGFI010000660.1:0-11659 GCA_035309205.1 Planctomycetota bacterium
TCGTTCCTGTCGGCGGCCAACGTGCTCCTCACCGTCACCATGCTCGGCGCCGGAGCCGCGTCGCCCGCGCCCCTCGGCGTACTACCAGACCCAGCGCTCACACCCGGCGCAACCGATCCAGCGGTGACCCAGGAGACGCTCGCCACCACGATCTGCGTTCCAGGCTACACGGCAAGAGTCAGGAACGTCTCGCAGGCCGAGAAACGCCAGGTCCTCGCCGCCTACCGGGCGAAGCATCCGGACTGGCCAGCGTGCCTCCCCGGAGCCTGCGAGTATGACCATATGCTCTCCCTGGAAGCCGGCGGATCCAACGAGCCGAGCAACATCTGGCCTGAGCCGTACGAAATCCCAGGCGCGCCAGGTCAGGGAGCTCGAGACAAGGACAAGGTCGAGAACGCGATGCACCGGCTGATCTGCTCCGGGCGGATCTCCCTGAAGGAAGCTCAAGCGCGGCTCGTGAAGGACTGGCGTACGGCGGTTCCGCAGTGAAGACCCTTGCTCAGGTCAAGCGGATCGTCCGGCGGATCCTCGAGACCGACGAAGACGATCCAGGCTTCGTGTCGGGCGTGCTGCTCTTCTCGGCGGCAACCCTTCGGAGGACAGGCGTCAAGCCGCTGGCACGGTTCACCGGCTATCCCAGGAGCGTGGTCGAGCCGCGCATCCGGCGCTTGCGCGAGAACGGCGTCTTCCGAGGCAGGAAGGTTCACGCCGGCTGGGCGGATCCGAAAACCGGAGGAATCGCCTTCATCTGCGACACGATGATCGCCGACGGCCTTCTCAGGAGAGCCAAGGCATGAGCGGGAAGGGCTTCAGGCTGATGCCATTCCCGAACACCTCCGGCCGGGTGACGAAAGACGCTGTCGCGGTCTGCCGGAAAGACCCGCCGTTCAACGGCTGCGGCAGGCGTACGGCTTTCACCCTCTCCGACGCCGTCAAGACGAACCGATTCCCGGAGTGCTGCGGTCAGGTCATGGACCTGGTCGGCGAATCGCTCACCGGACCCTCGAAACGCTCCACGGAGGCACCGAATGGACCCAAGGCAGGCGCTCGCTCGGAAGCTGCATCCGATTCCGCCGAAGGTGGTGGAGTTCGCCTACAAGATCAAGGTGAAGATCGAAGTCGAGACGAGTAAGCCGATCCCGAAGCAACTCCTGGAGAAGTTCACCCGTGAGACGCTGAAAGGTCAAGCTCACATCATGCTGGAGGCGGCGATCCCGGTCATCGACGTACCGGGCGTGCAGCCGGCGTACGGAGGCGTCTTCTCGGTGACCTTCGACCCGACGCCGGGGAGCAGCCTTACCGAGCAGCCGCCAGCGGAGCAACCGCCCGCGACCACGCCTTCCGCGGCGCCGGCAGGACCGATCGGCGCAATAGACCCGCCTGCTACCCCAAGCGGCATCGTGACGCCGTGATTCACTGGCTCCTCAACCTGCTCTTCCAGCACCGCGACATCGTCGTGGACGGCAAGCTCTACTTGCGGCGCTGGTATCTCTGGGGACGCGGCACCGCCCACCAGGTCTTCCTGCACTGCATCCTGTTGAGCGATGCAGGCAGAGAACTGCACGACCACCCATGGGCATTCCGGACGATCGGGCTGTCCGGCTGCTACTTGGAGGTCATCCCGGGCAACCGAGTCGGCGGGACGATGCTGCCGTGGCGGAGCTGGGCGGTGCCGGCGGGCTGGACTCACCGCGTCGTCGTCATGGACGGGCCGGTGTGGACGCTGGTCATCGCTGGCCGGGCCGAACGAACCTGGGGCTTCTGGCACGCTCACGGGCACGCGCGTCGGTGGGTCGACTGGCGTACCCATCTCGGGCTGCCTCTCGATACCCCCGACTGGCCTGAAGACCTGGTCCGGGTAGCAGCCAGCGTGCCAACACACCGTCATTACCGCCAAAATAGTAGAACTGCCATCGGCTGCGACGCACCCAGTCGCATCGCAAAAGCGCCGAAAAACTGAGGGTTAAGAATGACCAGGGCGGGAAAGTCAGCATACAAGCGGGGTTCCGAGGCAAGGGCTGCTATTGGGGCGAAAAAGCGGCGGTTGAGGGTAGAGGGCATCAGGACCGACCCGGCGACCCCCGCAGACCTCTTCCCGCAGGACCTGGACGCCATGGCGGCAGAAACCCTGAAGGATCTGGCGCTTCGGGCGACAGCGATCCGGCTCGACCAGGCCCGCCTCTACTGGGAATTGCGGGCGCGGATCAAGCGGGCGCCGGCCAAGTCGGGCGACCGGCTCATGTACGGCGCGCTGGGCACGCTCGCGAAGCAGCTCCAGGCCGTGTACGCGGGGCTCCTGAAGGAAGCCGAGGCAGAGCGGGGCGTGACCCCTGCCGCGTCTGCTCCGGCTGCACTAGAGCCAGCGCATGCAGGCGAGGCGGCCAACGCTGCGGCGCCAGCGGCCGTCGGCAAGCGTGATGCCTGGGGTCTCCCGGTGGCCTGATGCCGGTACCGCTTCCCCAGCGCGAGGACTTCATCCGGACCCTCCGGGACAACAGCGGGCGCCCGATCGAGGTGCGCGAGTGGGTCCGGGAGAACGTGTACAAGCCGCTGGACGGCTTCAAGGTCTGGCCGCGTGGGAAGCGGCTCTGCGAGAAGCACGCGGCCGAGGTCGGGACCATCCTCCCCAAGCGGGCGCTGTGCCGGGCGGAGGCGCACGAGGGTTGCGATGGGCTACGGGGGTTCAAGATCCTGGTCGTCTGCGTCGACGTCAGCCGGCAGGATGGGAAGACGACCGGCATAGCGACGTACGAGCTGTCTGACTTGATGTACGCGCGGAACGCTCATGCGCTCTACCTCGCAGCGGCCGAGGGGCAGTCGGACCGGGTCTTCGATCAGAAGTTCCTCGCCATGCTTGGGAGCAACCAACAGGCGAAGGCGCAGATCGTCCCTGGGATGGACTCCCTCCGGAACCTCAAGCGGAACAACTCGTTCATCTACGTGCCCACGTCGGCGAAGTCGATCGCGTCCGGGTCGTATCGCCTGCTTCTTGTCGACGAGGTCCGTAGCATCGACCCGGAGGTCGTCATGATCCTCCTTCCGTCGATTCTCTCCGAGACCGGCGTCGAGTGCCCGCACGGGCATCACGCCGGGCCGAGACCTCCATGCCCGAAGTGCCGCGAACCGCTCGAGGGGTTCGAGTGCGACGTTCACGGCCTGTTCGAGGCTCCGAAGTGCCCGGCCTGCGGAGTCGAGGAGGAGGAGTACTTCGGGCGCGCGGTCCTCTGCTCGTCGGCGGGAGACGACGTCGCCTTCTGGACTGACCTGGTCGCGTCCCTCCAGGCGGAGCCGGATCCGAACTGGCACCTCTTCTCGACCAATGCGCGGCTGAACCCCCACAAGTCGAAGGAGACCCACGGGGCGCTCTCGCGCGTGCTCACGCGGATCCCTGGGATAGAGGGCATGGTGAACAGGGAGCTCAACAACGTCCCTGGCGGGAGAGGCGACGAGTTCCTCGGGCCGAAGCTGATCGAGAGCATCACCGATCCGACGCTGCGGAACCTCGACGTCTACGAGGGTCCGTGCCTCGGCTTCATCGACTGCTCGCTGACCACCGACCTCACCAGCCTGGTCGTAGTCGGCGACTTCACCGATGCGGAGATGAAGCTCCCGCCATGGTCGACACTCGCGACGATCCGGATCGACGTGTTCGACCCGAAAGACCAGGAGCAGTTCCCGAACGGACGGGTACGCTACCGGCGCGACCCGAACGGAGGCGTCTCGCTCGAGCAGCACCTCGAGGAGTTCGTGGGCCGCTTCCCGGGACTCCTGGAGCTGTGGATCGACACGACGCTACTGGACGAAGCGCGGGACCTGTTCCTCTGGACGCAGGAGCAGCCATGGCGCGGGAAGGTCCTGGAGTACCCGCCACCGAAGGAGAAGGAACTCGTAAAGCAGCTCATCTGGGACTCGCTGGAGATCAAGACGCTCGAGGGACCGCGCGGGCTCCGGATCCAGAAACACCACAAGCTCGTCGAGGAGCTGAAGCAGGCGAAGACCAAGGTCAGCGAGTGGGGCATCCGGAAGGTCGTGGACTCCGGGAAGGGGAACCGGCGCGGAAAGCGGCGGATGCACCGAGACGTATCGATGAGCCTCGCCGGATGTTGCTGGCGGGCGCGGATCCTCTCCGCGCGAGCGACGGCCGGAAACACCGAAGAGGCAACCGATCGGCTGAACAAGCTGAGTTCCCGCTTTCGCTCCATCACGGCGGGCATGCGGAAGCGCAACTGGTAGGGAAAGGGGACAGCGCGTGAAGGCGAAGGAATGGGTCGGGGTGACCGAAGCAGCGCGGCGGAAGGGCTGGAATCGGAAGACCGTCTATCGCGCGATCCGGCGCGGGAGGCTGCCGGCGGAGCAGACGCCGGGCGGGCATTACCGGATCCGCATCGCCGATCTTGACCGCGCGACCAAGGTCGAGCCGGCGCAGCCGCAGATATAGGCCCCAACCAAGGACAAGGAGGCCCAGCTAGGGCATAGCCGGTATGGGGTGGCTGTGCGTCATTCCTATCCGTGGGGCTCGCCGCCAACCTCCGCGCATTCCTCCGACGGAACGCGCCTCCACCCCACGACGGCGACTCCCCACAACTCTCGATGGCCGCGGGCGACATGGTCCCTGGTGGACTTGGCGACCTGGCGCGCAACCTCCGGAAGGACCCGGCCTGGACGGGGATCCAGGCGGGCCTTCCGCAGCCGCAGAAGGGAGTGCCTGACGACCAGCGCATCGGCGCCCCTGGCACGACCATCCGCTTCGGGCGGATCCAGTACGAGGAGTTCAACCTCGACTTGGAGAACGAGGCGGGGCGCGGCGACGGGCTCGGCACTCAGGGCGTCTTCGACAAGATGCGGAAGACGGACCCCGACATCCGTCGGATGCTGCAGCTCCTCAAGAGCCCGATCATCGCGACGGTCCCGAAGATGGAGCCGGTCGACGATTCGCCGATCGAGAAGGAGATCGCCGAACTCGTTGCATACAACCTCTTCGAGCTGAACCCGTGGCAGCAAACGATTCGCGAAATCGGGCTGATGTACGACTTCGGGTTCAGCACGTTCGAGTGCCTTTTCGGGCGGATCAAGGTGCCGCGGACCCGCTTCCCGAACATCCCGCAGGGGGCGGAGCACCCGAAGGGAGTCGGCGAGCCGCTGGGACCCGGGCGCCCGGCGCAGGACGAGATGGTCGAGGCGATCGGGCTCACCGCGCTCGACCTGCGGCACCCGAAGACGATCTATCAGTGGGCGCCGGACCCTGACCGGCCGACCCGCCTGAAGTTTGTCGTACAGCGGCTCACCACCAGCGATACCGAGCTGGCGGTCTACCGCCCGATCCCGGCCGAACGACTCCTCCGCTTCACCCACGACCAGGAGGGCGGCAACTTCGCAGGCGTCTCCGCGCTCCGCGCCGCGTTCAAGCCGTGGAAGATCAAGGAACTCCTGGAGGAGATCGACACCATCCGGCACGAGCGGCAGAACGTCGGCATCGCCGTACTGGAGCAGCCGCAGCAAGTCAACACGAAGGAACTCGATAAGCTCGAATCGATCCTCGCGAAGATCGGCTCCTTCCAGGGCAGCTTCCTCTCGCACCCCTTCGGTTACAAGTTCCGCTTCGAGACCTCCGGCCAGGGAGAGGGCACGAAGGTCGAGGCGGCGATTCAGCGGTGCATCAGGGCGATCGCCGACTCCATCTGCGCCGGGTTCATGACGCTCGGCAACGGCGACACCGGGTCGTACGCGATGGCGGACGTCCAGAAGTCGGGAGCCTACGAGGAGGCGCTGGAAGCCGGTGCCTACTACATCGAGACCGGCTTCAACCACGGTTACGACGGCTGGTCGCCGATCAAGCGAATCGTCGACATGAACTATGGGCCGCGAGCGGAGTACCCGCGGCTCCGCCTCACCAACCTCCGTAACGCGGTCCTCATGGCTCTGCCGAAGCTGGCTCTGGCTGGGCTGCTCACCACCGACCGGAAGCTCCGGAACGTCATCCGCGCCGACGCGAACCTCCCGCCCGAGGGCGAGGTCGACATGCGGGAAGCCGACGACCCGCGAGACGAGGAGGCGGCGATCCAGGAGGAGTACGAGCAGGCGCCGGAGGAAGGACCTCCCGGGAAGACCCCGATGACTCCGGTCCCTGGCGACAAGACCTCGAAGGCCGTCCCTGGGACGCCTCTCCAGGCACGGCCGAACGGGAACGGCCAGGCAGCCCCCGGCAGCCCGGTCGCCGGAGGTCCGAAGCCGGCGGCTCGACCCGCAGGATCCGCAGCGCGGCAGAAGCTCGCGAGGCAGCTCATGCAGGCAGCTAGCAGCCTGCTCGAAGCAGACGGAGGGGCTCCATGAAGTTCCGGCACGTCTCGTCGCTGATCTTCAACACCCCCCTGATGATCGAGGCCGGGAAGCTCGAGGTCATCCTCCGCAGCCTCGGCGACCGGCTCGACCTCGACGTGGAGATGGCCGAGAAGCCGATGGGAAACCCTCTCCAGCGGCAGCCGTACACCGTGAAGGACGGGGTGGCGATCATCGACGTACTCGGGACGCTAACCCAGCGGTCGATGGGGCTCGAGGCGGTGTCAGGCATGACGTCCTATGCCCAGCTCTCCAACGACCTCGAGAAGGCGATCGCCGATCCGAAGGTCGAGTGCGTGGTGATGCGGATCGACTCTCCGGGAGGCGAGGCCGCAGGGAGCTTCGACCTGGCCGACAAGATCCGCGCGGCGTGCAACGTCAAGCCGGTGTACGGCCTGGCCGAGGACAAGGCGCTTTCCGCGGCCTACCTCCTCGGCTCGGCGTGCAAGGAGCTGTACGTGACCCAGAGCGGATCCGTCGGGTCCATCGGGGTCCTCTTCTCTCACACCTTCGGAGGCGACGACCAGGGCAGCGGCGGGAAGAAGTACACCCAGGTCATCAAGGCAGGGGCGCTGAAGGGTGTCGGCGCGACCGGACCGATCGAGGGGTCCTCCGCATGGTCGGCACTCGAGAACGCAGTCGCTCAGACGCACGACCTCTTCGTCGGGAAGGTCGCCACCTACCGCGGGATGACCCAGGCTGACGTCAGGGGAACAGAAGCGGGGGTTTTCCAGGGGAAGAAGGCCGTCGACATGGGGCTCGCAGCCGGGCCGATGTCGATGGACGAACTCCTGTCGATGCTCGCCAAGAGGGGCGATCCGGAAGACGCCGACCTCGACGGCGACGAAGACGAAGACAGTGAAGGTGAAGAGGAACACAGCGGCGGGATGGTCCCGGCGCTCTCAACCGCCCCTCGCGGGGCAAGCATGGAGGTCGGTATGTCCGACAAGAACCCCGCCGCGGGCGGGAGCGGTGCCGTCGATCTGGTGGAACTGAAGAGCCAGATCGAAGCCGTCCAGGCGGAGAACGCGAAGCTCAAGGCGAAGGACGAGCTGAGCACCAAGGCCATGGAGCTCCACGGGAAGGCCGCGGTCATCAAGAAGCACCAGGAGCGCAGCGCCATCGTCCCGGCGCTGCTCCCCTTCGTGCAGAAGATGGCCGACACCATGAGCGCCGAGGAACTCGACAAGGCGCTGGCGGCGTACCCGGTGTACCCGGGCCTCGAGCCGGTCAAGGTCCCGGTCGCCGCGGCCGGCACCGCCGCGCAGGCGGATGACGGCACCTTCCAGCTCGACGCGGACGCCAAGCGGGTCCTGAAGTCGAACGGGTGGACCGAGGCGGAGCTGAAGCAGCGGATGGGCACGTACATGGACGTGGCGCAGATCCGCATCACCGACAGCGGGGCCAAGGCCGTGATGAAGGACGGCACCCTGAAGACCATGGCCGAGATCAACGCAGGGAGGGCCTAACCAATGGCCGCGCTGACCGCAGCGAAGCAGACGCCTCTCCGGGGTGAGATCAAGACCCACAACTTCCCGATCAAGGCAGGGGCCAAGGTCTTCGGCGGCGGATTCTGCGCCGTGGACGCGACCGGCTACCTGGTCGACGCCTCCGACACTGCCGGTCTCAAGATCGTCGGCGTCGTGCTGGGTGAGCCGACTCCCGGCATCGTCACGGGGACCGCAGGCGTGTGGGACAACACGAGCGGCGCGAACGGTGCCTTCACCGTGCCGGTTTGCTACGAGTGCGAAGCGCACGTCGTGGGCGCCGGCTTCACCCAGGCCGGTGTCGGACTGAACGCGCTCTGCGTCGACGATCAGACGGTCCAGACCGGAGCCACCACCAACAACATCAAGGTCGGGAAGGTCCTCGAGTTCGTCTCGGCGACCGAGGTCGTCATCTACGTTCCCGGCCTGTCCGACCTCACCTAACCCCGGAAGGAGCTGACATACCATGATCGTCCGCGGAACAGTGGCACTCCAGGCCGGGATCCGGTCGGAGTTCATCCAGGCGTATCGCACGGGACCCCTGCAGGTCCCGCGCTTCTGTACCATCATCCCGAGTGACAAGGACACCGAGAACTACGCGTGGCTGGGCGAAGTGACCCAGATCCGTGAGTTCCTCGGCGACCGAGAGATCACCGGCTTCACCGACACCAAGTACACCCTGACCAACAAGACCTGGGAGGGGACCATCGGTGTGAAGCGGTCGGAAATCGAGGACGACCAGACCGCGCGCATCATGACGCGGGCTCGCGACCTCGGCACCCGCGCCGCCCAGCACCCGGACGTACTGCTCTGGCAGACCCAGACCAACAACGGCAACTGCTACGACGGTTCGGCCTTCTACAGCACGCACCCCGCGCGTACCGCGCAGGGTGTCGCGCAGGCCAACACCGTCGCGCAGACGGGGACCACCATCACCGCCATCCAGGCGGACCTGCAGTCGGCGCTGGCGGTGCTGAAGGCGATCAAGGACGAGCGGAACCTTCCGTTCTGGCCGATGATCGAGCCGAAGGACCTGGTGATCACCTGCTCGCCGTCCCTGGAGTTTCCGATCCGGACGGTGATCCAGGGCTCCCTCATCAGTACCACGAGCAACCTCCTGCAGGGAGCGGTCGGGGCGATCTACGTGAACCCGTTCATCACCGGGAACGCGTGGTTCCTCCACTACCTCGGCGGGGCGCTCAAGCCGTTCGTCTTCCAGGACCGGGTGCCCGTGACCCTGGAAGACCAGCTGGCCGACAGCGAGACGGGGTTCATGCGCGACGTCTACCTGTTCGGGTCCCGCGCTCGCTACATGGCTGGCTTCGGGCTCTGGCAGGCGTCGGTGCGCGTCCAGTAGTGGGCGAGTCCTGATTGGGGGCGCCGGTTTCGGCCGGCGCCCCTGAATGAAGACTCGAAACCACTCCGGGAGGTCGCCCATGTATCTCGTGAAGCTGAAGCCGCACGCCAATCAGAACGCCGAACTCCGCGACCGCGGGGACGGAGTGATGAAGAAGCTGAGCAAGCACGGGGTGCTCTTCATCGAGGCCCCCAACGATCCGGACGTTGAGGTGTCGGAACTGAGCGAGGCGGAGGCGAAGGCGCACGCCGCGAAGATGAAGAAGGCCGAGAAGGAGGCAACCCTGAAGGGCACGCGCGAGCGGGTCGCCGGGCTCCGCAAGGAGCTGGCCGACCTGGAGGCGGCCGAGGAGGATCGGCAGAAGACCGCGAACGCCGCGATGGACGCGAAGGAGAAGGAGGTCAAGGCGGCCGAGAAGGAGCTGGCCGAACTCTCCGATTCGCTCGGCGTGAAGCAGGAGCCGCCTCCGAAGGACCAGCCAAAGGGCGACGAGAACAAGGGGCAGGGGGCCGCGCCGTGAGGCTTAAGCGCGCCTTCCGCTGGTTTGGCCTCGGGCTTGCGCTCGGGCTAGTCACCCTTCAGGCGCCGTCGGTGCTTGCCGGAGCCGACAACGAGCTGAACGGGAACGGGACCGTACAGGCCAGCACCACCGTCACGTCGGCGGTCACGACCACTGGGTCGACCTTCTACAACTACCACTTTCGCGGAATCGTCCTCACGGTCTACACGACCACACTCACCGGCACCTCGTCGACGCTGACGGTGACCGTGCAGACCAAGGACCCTCTCTCGGGCAACTGGGTGGCGCTCCCCGGATGCGCCACCGCGGCGATCAACTCCGTCACGGTCACCATGCTCGTCTGCTACCCAGGTATCAACGTCTCGGCGAACTCGACCGTCAGCACGATCCTGCCGTACCAGTGGCGGATCGTGTCCACGGCCGGCGGGACCCCGACCAACGTGACGTGGACAGTCGGGGGGCAGTTCCTCCAGTAGGGCAAGACCATGGGAACGTACGCATCCTGCAACCCTGACGTTGCCAACCGCATGCCGTGGTTGGCGACGCCGAGCGCGTCGACGAAGCCGACCCAGACGGCGATCGACGAGTGGGTGACCGAGGCTGAGGCGGAGATCACGGCAGTCCTCAGCATGCAGGGGCTCGTTACCCCGGTGACCAACACCAACGGGATCGCCATCCTCAAGGCGAAGGTCGCCAGCTACGCGACGTCTCGGTGGATCGATGCGCTCCCATCCGGAACGAACCTGGAAGGCAAGGACTCCGGGAAGCTGATGCAGGAGTACCTCGACTTCCTCAAGCTGGCGAAGGCCGACGTCGCAGCGGTGGCGACGATGCTCGGGCAGGCGCCGGGGACCTCCGGAGGCGGAGCGGAGGCGGTGCGGTCCTACATCACCGAGAACCCCGACGGCCTGTCTCTCACGAACAACGATTTCGACGCGGTGGCAACGAGGAGTTCGACATCGATCAAGCCGACACGGGGACCGTTCGCGTGAGTAAGGGTCTATGGCCGATCAAGATCCGGCTCTCGGTATCCCGAGAACAGATCAAGCGCGCCTTCGAGGATGCGGACGAAGGCCTGCGAGACCTGACGCCGGCCATGGAGAAGGTCAAGGGGATCCTGGCGGCGATGTTCGTCGAGGTCTTCGGGTCCGAGGGAACTGCACTCGGGAAGGAGCAGTGGTCGCAACTGAGCAAGGTCTACGCCGAGCGGAAGCAGCGTCTCGGGATCACCAACGCGACGCTGAAGCTGACGGGCCAGCTCCTCGCCTCGCTCGGGGAGGCTGAAGGCGGGTTCGACTCCATCCGGTCGATCCGTCGTCGCTCCGGCGGGCTCCCGAAGCTGTTCTTTGGCACCCGGCTGCCCTACGCACCAGGCCTGAACTACGGCGAGAAGCAGCGGCGCCGGATGCCTGCCCGTCCCTTCATCGGGATCACGCAGCAAGCGGCAGAGGAGACCACCAGCTCCATCCAGGAACTCCTGCAGGAGCGTCTCAACAGGCTCGGAGCGGCGCTCTCAGCGGAGGGGACGTAAGGTGCTGCGCTTCGCCGAGAATGCGGTCGAGCAACTGGCGAGCTATATCGACGCCAATTACGCCGCGAAGCTCGCCCAGATCGAGACCGACCAGGGTCTCACCAGCGGCGCACTGGGGCGGCCTGGGACGTGCGACCGCGCCGACATGACCTTCGTCGCGGATCCGCGCGACGGGCTGATCGAGGTCTACGAGACCAGGTCGGGACCGGAGAGCCTGAAGGACACCTCGATCCACCGGTACCACATCGCTGTCGCCATCACACTCCTCGCCGCAGACGGGGACATGAAGGCCTTGCAGCTTCGCTTCCGGCGCTGGGAGTCGGCGTGGTGGCTGCTCATGGGTCGCGGGGCGAACAACCTCGGCGGCACGGTGGGCGGATGCCTCTGCAGCGAGTTCTCGAAGGACTCCGCGAAAGTCGGATCGCTTC
>DATGFI010000661.1:0-3031 GCA_035309205.1 Planctomycetota bacterium
GAGGCGGCAGCGCAAACCATCCGTCGCGCCCACGCCGTTCAGCCGGTCACCGCCGTCCAAAGCGAGTACTCGCTGTGGTACCGGGAGCCCGAAAGGGAGGTGCTGCCTGTCCTGCAGGAGCTTGGCATCGGCTTCGTCCCGTTCAGTCCCCTGGGAAAGGGCTTCCTGACGGGCAAGATCGACGAAACCACGACGTTTGACCGGGCGGACTTCCGAAGCATCGTCCCGCGTTTCTCGCCGGAAGCTCGAAAGGCCAACCTGGCGTTGGTAGATCTGTTGGGAAAGATCGGCGAGAGGAAAAAGGCGACGCCGGCGCAGATTGCGCTTGCCTGGCTCCTGGCGCAGAAGCCCTGGATTGTCCCCATCCCCGGCACGACCAAGCTTCACCGCCTCGAGGAGAACCTTGGCGCGGCCGCGATCCCGCTGACGCCGGACGACCTTCGGGGCATTACCGAGGCGGCGTCGATGATTGCTATCCAGGGCGCCCGGTATCCCGAGAAACTGGAGCGGATGACCAATCTCTGAGGTTCCCGAGTACTCCTGGGCGAATCCAACGCCGAAGCGGACGAGTTCTCGCCGCCTCTCCTCAACGCCCGCGTAATCATCAGAATCCGCGTTAGATTCCGGGACTGTTGGTCATTATGTCATTGATGCGGGCCATGGACGAGAATCGGGAAGACTTCGTTCGGGAGCTCACTGCGGCCCAATCCTCTCTCTGGGCCTACGTCTTCTCGTTGCTCCCGGACCACGTCGCCGCTCAGGACGTCCTGCAGCAGACCAACCTCACCCTGTGGCGGAAAGCGGGCGACTTCCAACAAGGCACGAGTTTCATCGCCTGGGCTTCCCGAGCGGCGTACTTTCACGTGCTCACCTACCGTCGCGGGATGCGTCGAGACCGTCTCGTGTTCAACGACGAGGTCTTCGCCTATCTTGCCGAACGTCAAGCCGAGCGGCTGACAAGCTGGGCGCCCGGCGAGCGGGAGACGGCGCTTCGCGGATGCCTGGAGAAACTGCCGCCGCATTCCCGCCGGCTTCTGGAAAGCCGGTACGCGCCGGGGGCTTCGGTGAAGGGCCTGGCCCAGGCGGACGGCCGCAGTGTCGCGGCTCTCTCGCAGGTTCTTTACCGCATTCGCGACACGCTCCTGGAATGCATAGAAACGGCGCTTTCTGCGGGGGGTGCCGCTTGAGCGTGCCCGGCGATCGGAACGCGGAACTCCAGGACTTGCTTCGACGCCTAAGCGACGGAGTTCTCTCCGGGGAAGAGTCGGAGCGGCTCAACAAGCTCCTCCATGGCGATCCCGAGGCCTGCGAGTATTATCTCAAGCACTTCACGCTGGAAGCCCAGCTGCGCCACGAGCTGGGCGGTCAACCGCTGCTTCGGGACGCGCTTCCGACGTTTGCCAGAACAGAGGATGCTGCGACGGCGTCGCCGGCCACCGGATCTCGATCGGGGAGCGTCATCCGCTTCGCGGCCGCCGTGCTTCTCGGAGTCGGGCTTTCACTGCTGGCGAGTTCGGTCTGGCCGCGATCCCGGAACGAAGCGCCGTCCCGGCACGACGACGAGCGGGGAAGCGCGGACTGCGTGGCGACCCTGCTGTTCGCGGATAATTGCCAGTGGCACGTCAAGGAGCGCCTGGTCGAAGGCCAGAGGCTCTCGGCGGGCCGGCTGCTGCTGGAGCAGGGACTCGCCATCCTGCGCTTCGATGGCGGAGCCGCGGTCGTCCTGGAGGGTCCGGCCGATCTCGAGGTCGAATCCCGCGGTTGCGCGCGGCTGGCCGCCGGCAGGCTTACGGTCCGGGCGCCCAAGGATGCGGCGGGCTTCACCGTCCGCTCTCCGGCCAGCGACGTGGTCGATCTGGGCACGGAATTCGCCATGGTGGTGGAGCGGGGGGGCGCCACCGAAGTCCATGTCCTCGAAGGCGAGGTGTCCTACAGCAAGCCGGGTGCGCCGATGGAGGCTGCCGAGCTGCTGGGTGCGGGCAATGCCGTCCGCTACGACGCCGCCAAGGAATCCGCCCCCCGGGCCGTCCCCCTGAACAGCCCCCGCTTCGCCGAGCTTCTCAGCCAGGCAAAGATCGGCCCGCGGGAGGATTTGTTGCTGGCGCACGAGGGCTTCGATTACCCCGTGGGCAACCTGCCGCTGGCGGAAGCCATCGGCGGAACCGGCTGGGCGGGCCCCTGGACCGTGTCTCCCGGCGCCAAACTGCCGCCGGGGGATTCGGGAGACCTCACGATCGCTTCCGGAAAGCTGCACGTCGCCTGGCCCGTGGCAGGTGGTCGGGGGCCGATGCTGGAGGCGCCCGCGAATTACCAGTCGCGCCGTCGCCAGCTGGCCCAGCCGGTGCGCCTGGATGAGGACGGCGTTTACTACCTCAGCGTCCTCGTCCGCTGGGAGCCGCCGGCGCCGACCTTGACCGGCCAGCCGCTGCCTTCCGTGAGGCTCGTGCTCCGGTCGTCGACCAACTTCAACGGCGATCATGTGATGTTCAATCTGCCGATCTTCCAGCAGCCGCAGCTGGACATCCGCACGGGCGCCATCTTCACGAGCTCCCAGACCGTGAATCCCAGCGAGACCCAGTTCTGGGTGGGCAAGATTGTCGCCCGCCGCCAGGGGGAGGACGAGATCTTCTTCCGGGTCTACGGCGAGGGCGAATCGCTCGACACGATGGAGCCGGCCACCTGGAGCGTGAAGAGCCGGGGCGTCCACAGCGACGCGCGGCTGGACCTCGTGCTCCTGACCAAGATGGATGGGGGAACCTGCTGGTGGGACGAGGTCCGCATCGGCAAGAGCTGGCGCGCCGTCGTGCCCATGGCCACGTTCTCCAGGAATCCCAAGTAAAGGCCGGGACGGGGATCCCCGTCTTTCTGGCGTGCGTGATCGATGACGAGGAGAGCCAAGATGAGAATGATTCCTTCCCGCGGCCTGCTCCTGGTCGCAGGGGCCCTCTTCATTCCGGCCGTCCCGGCGCTTGGCGCGCCTGCGGGTGACGAGAGTGCGCAGGTGGAATTCTTCGAGAAGAAGGTGCGGCCG
>DATGFI010000662.1:0-10139 GCA_035309205.1 Planctomycetota bacterium
AAGCCGATCAGCCACAACGTCTTCGAAGGGCGCAAGCTGGTGGAGGCGGCGGAGAAGCACAAGAAGGTCGTCGCCGTCGGGACGCAGTGCCGCTCGATGAAGGGCATGCGCGAGGCCATGGAATTCCTGCACTCGGGGAAGCTCGGCAAGGTGAAAGTCGCGCGGGGTTTTTGCTACAAGTCGCGCAAGAGCATCGGCCACACTCCCGAGGGCCAGCCCCCCGTCGGCGTGGACTACGACATCTGGCTGGGGCCCGCGCCGGTCCGTCCCTTCACCAAGAACCGCTTTCACTACAACTGGCACTGGTTCTGGGACACGGGCAACGGCGACCTCGGAAACCAGGGCGTGCACCAGGTCGACATCGCGCGCTGGGGCATCCAGAAGAACGAGCATCCCCAGAGCACGATCAGCGTCGGCGGCCGCCTGGGCTACGAGGACGACGGCGAGACGCCCAACACCCAGATCACCGTCCAGGATTACGGCGACGTCCAGATGATTTTCGAGGTGCGCGGCCTGGACACGCCCAAATACATGGTGAACCAGGACAAGAGCGCCGGCGTCCTGGTCGGCGACGTCTTCGAATGCAGCGAGGGCGTGCTCGTGGTCCCCACGTACTCCAGCGCGATCGCCTACACGCCCAAAGGCGAGCTGATCCGGCGCTTCGCCGGTGGAGAGGACTCGGCGCATTTCCGGAACTTCATCGAGGCGGTCAAGGCGGGCCGGCAGGACCTGCTCAACGCCCCCGCGATCGAAGGCCACTATTCGGCGGCGGCCTGCCACCTGTCGAACATTTCCTACCGCGTGGGCACTCCCAAGCCGCTCTCGTCCGACGATCCGTTCGGGAAGAACGAGGCGGCCAACGAGACGTTCCACCGATTCCGCGACCACCTGAAGGACAACGGGGTGGACCTGGACAAGACCAATTTCACGATGGGCCGCGAGATCAAGTTCGATACGAAGGCGGAGGCCATCACCGGCGACGCGGAGGCGTCGAAACTCCTGACGCGCGAGTATCGCAAGCCGTACGTCGTGCCGGAGAACGTCTGATCCGCGTCCGATCGATCTGGAGCGGGGTTTCCAGCAGTCCCCCCGACATGAAAGCGGGCCTTCCATGAGCCTCTTCAGTCGACGTGAATTCCTCGAGCAGTCCCTCTTCGCCGGCGCCGCCCTTTCCGGCGGGCTGCCGGCGCTGGCGGAGGCGCCCCGCAGGACCGTCGGCCCCAATGAGAAGGTCCGCGTCGCCGTCGTGGGCGTCCACGGACAGGGCAGCGTCCACGTCGGCCGCTGGGCGTCGATTCCGGAGGTCGAGATCGCGGCGATCTGCGACCCGGACGAGAACGTCGTCGCCGCTCCCATCGCGACGGCGGAAAGGAAGACCGGGAAGAAGCCGGTCCACTACAAGGACCTCCGGAAACTGCTCGAGGATAAGTCGATCGATGCGATATCCGTCGCGACCCCCAACCACTGGCATTGCCTGGCGGGGATCTGGGCGATCCAGGCCGGGAAGGACGCCTACGTCGAGAAGCCCCTCGGTCACAACCTGTTCGAGTGCCGCCAGCTGGTGGAGGCGAGCCGCAAGTACAACAAGCTCTGCCAGATGGGCAACTATCCCCGGTCGCTCGGCCACGTCCGGAGCGCGGTCGACTTCCTTCACGAGGGGAAGCTCGGCAAGGTCAAGGTCGCCCGGGGCATCTGCTACAACAAGCGCGGCTCGATCGGGAAGAAGTCCGACAGCGCCGTCCCCGCCGGCGTGGACTACGACCTGTGGCTGGGACCGGCGCCCGACCGCCCGTTTAACCCGAACCGGTTTCACTACAACTGGCACTGGAACTGGGACTTCGGCGGGGGAGAGATCGCCAACAACGGCATCTACCAGCTCGACACGGCCCGCTGGGGCGTCGGAAAGGACGATCCTCCCAAGGCGGTGGTCAGCGTCGGCGGCCGCTTCGGCTATGAGGACGACGGCCAGACTCCCAACACCCAGGTCACGCTCTACGACTACGGCGACGTCCAGATCGTCCAGGAGATCCGCGGATTGCCCACCGACAAGTATCCCCCCGACCTCCTCATGGGCAACATCTTCGAGTGCGAGCAGGGCAAGGTCGTGATCTCGATCGCAGGCAGCGCCGCGTACTCCCCGTCCGGAGAGCTCCTTACGCGCTTCGCGGGGGCCGGCGACCACTTCAAGAACTTCTCCGATGCCGTCCGGAGCCGGAAGCGCGCCGATCTCACGTCCGAAGTCCTCGAGGGGCACCGCTCGACGGCGCTCTGCCATCTGTCGAACGTCTCGTACCGCCTGGGCAGCGCTCTCCCGCTCGGGGAGGCCGGAAAGCCCTTCGGTCCGAGCGCCGCCCATGAAGCCCACGACCGCCTGGTCGCCCATCTCAAGGACAACGGCGTCGACGTCGACAAGGTGCAGTTCCAGGTCGGCAAGCCCATCGCCCTGGACCCGAAGACCGAAAGATGCGCGGACGACGAGGCGGCTAACCGGCTCCTCACCCGCGAATACCGGAGGCCCTACGTTGTTCCCCAGATCGTCTAATTGCGGAGGATCCATGAGCCACCTGAGCCGTCGCGAATTCCTGGGGCGGTCGATCTCGGCCGCGGCCGCGGCCGCCGCCGTGCCCTCCTTGCCCTCCCTGGCCAGCGCCGCTTCAGAGCGGCGCGCGGGCCCGGGCGAGATGCTCCGGATCGCCGTCTGCGGCGTAAAGGGGAGGGGCCTGGAGCACATCGGCCAGTGGTCGTCCATGAAGGACGTGCAGGTCGCGGCGATCGTCGACATCGATGAGAACGTCATCCACGACGCCATGAGCAGGGTGGAGAAGAACGGCGGAAGCAAGCCCGCCTACTACAAGGACTTCCGGAAGATGCTCGAGGACAAGTCGATCGACGCGGTGTCGGTCGCGACGTGCAATCACACGCACACGCTGATCTCAATCAGTTCCGTGATCGCCGGGAAGCACGTCTACGTCGAAAAGCCGCTGAGCCACAACATCTGGGAAGGGCGCAAGCTCGTCGAGGCCGCGCGTAAGTACAACAAGGTCGTCCAGCATGGCACGCAGAACCGCTCGGGCGGGGCCCAGCGCAAGGCGGCCGCCTTTCTGGCCGAGGGCAAGCTCGGGCCCGTCAAGGTCTCGCGCGGCCTGTGCTACAAGTCGCGCAAGTGCATCGGCAAGAAGCCCGACGGACCGGTCCCCAAGGGCGTGGACTACAACCTGTGGCTCGGTCCCGCCCCCGAGCGCCCCTACAACCCGAACTTCTTCCATTACAACTGGCACTGGCATTGGGAGACGGGGAACGGCGACATCGGCAACCAGGGCGTGCACGAGATGGATAAGGCCCGCTGGTTCATGGGGAAGAGCACCCTGCCGCTGAAGGTGACGTCGATCGGCGGACGCTTCGGCTACGAGGACGACGGCGAGACGCCGAACACGCAGATTACGGTCTTCGACTACGGCGACAGCCAGCTGATCTTCGAGGTTCGCGGCCTCGACACCGAGAAGTACATGGGGGAGGCCATCGGCAACGTCGTGCACTGCAAGGAAGGCTACGTTGCGAACTACGCGGCCTTCGATCTGGGCGGGAAGAAGATCTCCATGGACGTGAAGGACGACGGGCGCGCGACCAACCATTTCCGGAACTTCATCGAGGCCGTCAAGGCGGGCAAACCCGAGATGCTCAATGCCGACGTGCTCGAAGGACACCTGTCCGCGTCCCTCTGCCATCTGGCGAATATCTCGTACCGTCTGGGCGAGCTGCGGCCGATCACCAAAGACGAGCCCTTCGCCTCCGAAGAGGGGAACGAGACCTTCATCCGGACCCGGAAGCACCTGTCGGACAACGGCGTCGATCTGGGGAAGACCCAGGTCCGCGTGGGACGGACGCTCTCGTTCGATCCGGCCAAGGAGAAGTTCGTGAACGATCCGGAGGCGGACAAACTGCTGACCCGGGAATATCGGAAGCCGTTCGTGGTCCCGGAGAACCCCTAAGAAGAGCCTCCGCCGTCGGGAAAGGGGATTCCGAGGGGCCGGTGGTGCTCCGCCCCGAAACCGGACGGAACCTCAAGGCAAAGGAAGAATATCGACATGAGAACTCTTGGCGTCCTCGTCCTCCTGGCGTCGCTCGCGCTCGCGGCCCGGCCGGCCGAGGACCGGCTCACCGTCACGGTTGCCGCGTTCGAGAAGGACCGTCGCTGGGTGGTCGTGGAGTATGATGCGAAGGGGAAGACTCTTCCGGGATCCGAGGTGACCGACGAGAAAGGGACCTCCCAGCCCGGGCAGGCCACGCCCAGGGGGCTTGCCTGGCTGGTCCCGTTCATCCCGGCCGGGCAGAAGCTGAGGTTCACCCTCGGCGGCCCGGGGGGCAGCCTCCCGGCAGCGGGCCTGCGGTGGGACGAGGTGGCGCCGGGCGTGAGCGCGCTCAAGGCCGGAGACCGGGAGATCACCCGCTACCACGTGGGCGTCTCGGCGGAGAAGTACAAGAAGCCGTTCTTCTATCCGCTCATGACGCATGGCGTGAACCTCCTGCGCGGCTGGCCGATGGATCCCCAGGAAGGCGAGCCCGCCGACCACCCGCATCACACCGGCCATTACTTCGCCTTCGGCGAGGTGAACGGGAAGGAGTACTGGTCGAAGCTGCCGATCACCCCGAAGAAACTCCAGAAGGAAGCCGGCCCCGTCTTCTCCCGCATCGTCGCGGAGAACGACTGGGGCGAGGATCTGGTCGAGAACCAGGACGTGCGGCTCCTCTCCCTGGGCGAAGACGTCATCCTGGACTGGACGATTACGCTGACCGCCGCGCACGGGCCGGTCACGTTCGCGAAGGACCTGAAGCAGGCGAAGGAAGGCGCCTTCGTGCTCCGGATGGCGAAGGAGCTGAGCTTCGCCAAAGGCGATGCTCCGGAGATGATCCTCGATTCCAAGGGAAATCGGGGAGAGAAGCTGGCTCGCGAAGCCGGCGCGCCCTGGGTCGACTACACCGGCACGATTCGCGGGAAGAGCGTCGGCGTCGCCATCATGAACCATCCGTCCAGCTTCCGGTATCCGTCGGACTGGCACGTGCGCGCCTACGGGCTCTTCGCGGCCAACCCCTGGATTCTGAAGGGCGAGAACACCCTGCAGAAGGGCCAGTCGCTCACGCTCCGCTGGCGCGTCTATGCGCACGGGGGCGACGCCGCCCAAGGCAAGGTCGCGGAGGTCTTCGCCGGGTACGCGGCTTCCGAGGTGGTCGCCGACTAGCTGCCGCGGCTAGAGCCGGATCGTAAGACCCAGTTCCAGCAGGAACGTGTAGAGCGGATCGGGGTCCACGAAGGCGCTCACGTCCCTCCCCCGCGCGGCCCCTCCCATGTAGCGGAAACCGAAGCCGAAGTCCGCCTGTACCTGGCGGTTCCCGACTCCGACGCGGCCGCCCAATTCGAAGACGCCACGATTGATGGGCCGGAACAGCTCTTCGTTGGAAAAGGGGCCGGGAGGCACGCCGCCGCTGTCGAATCCCGACCAGTCCACCTTGCTGTAGTGGACGAGGCCCAGCCCCATGCGCCCTTCCCACGTCACGAAGGGGCTGATCCGCTGGACGATCTTGCCTCCCACGATCACCGTGGAGAGGTCCAGGGCGTCGGGCTTGGCGAAATCCCCGTTCGAGAAGTTCAGAGTCTGTCCGCCGAAGCGGTCCCAGCCGACCGAAAGATAGCCGCCCGCGCCCAAGTGCGGCGTGACGAAGCTGAGGAGATCGCCTTCCACGCTGACCCCGTAGCCCGCGCCGAAGAAATCGGAATACCACAAGCCGTCCGACGTCACCCGAGTATCGCTCGGGAAGCTGACGCGCCCGAAGACCGAGAGGGAGGTCCGGAGCTTGGGAGAGTACCATTCCTCGACCACCGGGCCGCCCTGCTCCTGGAACGACGGGAAGGTCCGGGTGCCGCCGAGATCCGTCCAGAGGGGATCGGTGCTTTCCTGGGCGGCCGCGGCGGAAGCGCCGGCCCCGGCCAGGAAGAAGGACAGGAGAAGGGTCTTGTTCATCACACGGTTATACGATGAACGGGAGCGCCTGTCAGCAGGTCCCGCCGGCATTGGGTAGCCTAGAACCCGACCGTGAATCCGCCGCCCAGAACCCCCCGGTTGGCCTCGTACGGCTGTCCCACGAAGGCCCACCATCCTTCCAGGCGGATGGGGACGCGGCCATTGACCACGGGCCATAACATGAAGGACAGGTCGATCCGGAGGCCCACGCCCGCGCTGTACGCCCAGTAGTCCTGGTGGAAGTTTCCCACGTCGGTCCCCACCCACCCTAGATCGCCGAAGCCGAAGGCCCGCAGGTCCTTCAGGATCAGCCATTCGCCCAGTCCGATCAGCTCGAGGGGCTTCCAGAGGAAGTCCCGGTACAGGGGGAAGCGGACCTCGAAGTGCTCGCCCAGGGCATCGAGTTCCCGAAGGCTGTTGTTGGCACCCCGGATGATGTGTCCCATCTTGAAGAATTCGTCGCTCAGGAATTCCCGGCCGACCTGCCGCGCCCAGGTGCTGCGGAACCAGAGGAGGAGATCCTGGTCGAAGACCGGGTGGGAGGTTTCCAGGAATCCGGAGTAATCCCTCAATTCCCGCTCGCCGCCGAATTCCGGACGGAAGTCCGAGGCGCTCCCGCCGATCGCGAGCCCCCAGGAGGGGTCGTACGCATGCACCCCCTGGAGATTCGTGAAGAGGGCGGAAACCGTGGGACCGCTGTCCAGGAGGTACACGTTGGGAGGGGGGGCGAAGTACTCCGACCGGTTGCGCACCGTCCAGCCCGCGCCGACTTCGAGGGTTTCCAGGATCGGCACGTCGACGAAGCCCGTTGCGCCGCTTTCCAGGAGGTTCGTGTCCCGCGCAGCGATTCCGGTGACCCCGAAGGTCGGCCGCCAGCGGGTGTTGGCGATGGTCGCCGATCCGGTCCAGTAGCGGCTGCTGACGCCGTAGCCGCCCACCGAGAGGGTATTCTCGGCGTCGCGATCTCCCATCTCGAATTCCAGCCCCGGCAGCACGAGGGAATAGCTCGTGACGGGGAACTGCAGGAAGTTGACGCCGAGGACGCGGGTCTTCTCCTCCGGAGTCCCCGTCGGAAGCCCCTTCTTGAACTGGTCATACCAGGGCTTGCGGTCTTCCTGATCGAAGTGCGGCTCGTCCTGGGGATCGGGCTTCACGCGGAAGACGTCGAAGCCCCGAGCCTGGAAATAGGTGAAGACCAGGGTGCCGTCCGTGGGATGCCAGTACGGGTATCCCACGCCCCCCCGCACTTTCGTCAGCCGCTTCGCCTTGCCGGTGTCGGGATCCACCTGGAAGGCGTCGTAGACGCCGTCGACGTCCGCGGAGACGACGAGGGACTTCCCGTCGGGGGCCCAGGAGAGGTGGCCCAGCTGCGCCCAGGTGTTCGTCACCCGCTTGCCGTCGACATAGATGTTCGTGCGGCCTTCGGTCTCCTTGACCCAGGCGAGCCTGCCGTCCCGGCTGTACTCGGGGCTGCTGTCGGCGTCCGGGTCGTTGGTCAGGCGCTCCAGGTGGAGGTCGTCCAGTTGCAGGGTGTAGAGGTCGCTCGTGCCGTTCTTCAGGCCCGCGAAGACGATCTTCTTCCCGTCCGGAGACCAGCTCGGGTCATAGATCTCGTCGACCTCCGGAGCGAGGGTGCTCGATCCGCCGTCCACATCGACCAGGAGGAGGAGGTCGTGATTCGTCCGCTGGAGGACCACGACCAGCCTTTTCCCGTCGGGGGACCAGGAGGGAGCCGACACGAGCACGCTCCCGTCCATGCTGCGGTTCCAGCCCAGGAGTCCCCGGTTGTCGACGAACAGTTCGGGGACGACGCTCGAATCGCTGACCCAGGCCAGATGTTTGCCGTCGGGACTCCAGACGCCGCCGATGGTATGGCGCCGGTAGTACTCGCGCGTGTCCGTGAGCCGGTCGGTCGGATGGCTGCGGCCCACCATCATGGGCGCCCACTTGGTCTTGAGGTTCGCCTCGAAGTCGCGCTCGATCTCGACCCGGCTCTTCCCGACGACGGCCTGGACGGGCTTCTGGGACGCGATGGGGATGCCGTGGCTCGTGCGCTCGAAAAGGCGCCGGCCGGATCCGGCCCCGTATTCCTCGTCCAGGAAGCGCCAGAAATAGGAACCTTCGTAGTAGATCGCAATCTGGTCGTAGGGATTGAGGATGTCCGGGCTGAAGAGTTCCTTGAGGTCGTAGAGCCGCTCGTCGGCGAGGTCGCGGACGTAGGCATCCTTTTCCGATTCGAAGACGCCGGCCCAGTAATCGGCGCCGCCTTCCCACCACCACTCGGGGGTGATGGGGTCCTTGAGGGCGATCATCCAGCTGGGAAGACGGAACGGGAACAGATGCTCGAACTGGACCTGGTGGGCGAGTTCATGCTTGATGAACCAGTAATTCCAGAGGTCGCTTGCCTGGCAATGGATGAAGATGCGGTTCCGGAGCGGCTCGGAGAGGGCCAGGGCCCGGGACTTGGAATTGAGCCGGCACTGCGGAAGGCGGCGCGCGGGAACCGGGGAATCCGGGTACATGGGGATCTTGAGCCGCCGGGAGAGCGGCAGTCCGCTTGAGGTGGCCAGGAAGCTCGACTGTTCGAGGTCGTGGAAAGAGCGATAGAGGAAGACGTGGACCCGCTCGGGCTCCACCCCCATGGTCTGGGAGAGCTCCGCGCGGGCCCGCTCGAACCAGCTGGCGAACTCGCG
Organism: Planctomycetota bacterium; assembly: GCA_035309205.1. Lineage (GTDB taxonomy): Bacteria > Planctomycetota > MHYJ01 > MHYJ01 > JACPRB01 > JACQFK01. Next base: position 8,711 of record DATGFI010000662.1, read on the forward strand.
GGCGCGAGGAAGCAGGTCCTCGGAAGGGTAGTACACGTTGAAGTGATCGGTGGTGATCAGCTTCCAGTCCTTCGGCTCGTCGCGGACTTGGATCTGGAGGAGAGCGGCGGCGGCGAAAAGGGCGGCGCTCATCGGGCCTTGATTGTGCCCGAGCACGCGCAGGAGGCAAAGACAATTTGAAGTGGTATAACGGGACATCCTTCCGGGAGGGCGCATGGCACGTAGCGTGGGATTCATCGGCCTGGGGATCATGGGCCGCGCGATGGCGCGCCGGCTGCTGGACGCCGGGAACCGCCTGGCGGTATGGAACCGCGATCCGTCGAAGGCCGCGGAGCTCGTGGCCGCCGGCGCCCGCCAGGCGGCCTCGCCCCGCGCGGCTGCGGAAGGGGCGGACTTCGTGATCACGATGGTGACCGATTCGGCGGCGGTGAAGGCCGTGATCCTGGGCCCCGACGGCGCGGTCCACGGCGCCCGGGAGGGCACGGTCGTGGTCGACATGACGACAATCCATCCGTCCGTCGCCCGGGAGATCGGGGCGGCCCTCGGGGCCAAGAGAATCGGCTTCCTCGATTCGCCGGTGACGGGCATGGAGTTCCGCGCCCGGGAGGGCACGCTTTCGCTCCTGGTGGGTGGAGACAAGGCGGACCTGGAGAAGGCCCGCGATGTTCTCTGCGTCCTGGGGAACCGCATCACGCACTTCGGCCCGCAGGGGGCGGGGCAGATCGCGAAGGCCTGCAACCAGATCCTCTGCGCAGTCAACATGGTGGGGATCGTCGAGGCGCTGCACCTGGGGCGGCTCAGCGGGCTCGATCCGGCGACGCTTGTCGAGGCCCTGGGTGCCGGAGCGGGGGGATCCTGGGCCCTGGAGCGCTTCGGGCCGCAGATCGTCCGGAACGACTTTCAGCCCGGCGGCCGCATCGCCCTCATGCTCAAGGATCTGGGCATCGCCGAGGATACGGCCCGGACGGTGGGGCTTCCGCTGGCGGGAGCGGCGACGGCGAAGCGGTACTTCGAGGACAACCGGGCGCACGGGGAAGTCGATCTGGGCACCCAGGCCATGTGGAAAGCGGTGGAGCGGGCGATCCGGAAAGGCGGATAGGACCGGAACCGGCGGACCGGATCCGTGTATCATAAAGAGAGTTCCGGATCCGCTTCCTTGAAGATGCGACTGCTCACCTTCGCCCTCGTTTGTCTCCTTGCCGCGGCTTCCTCCCAGGAAGATGCGGCGACGGTGAAGCTCTTCGAGGAGCAGGTCGGTCCGATCCTGGCGACGCGCTGCTACAAATGTCACAGCGCCGAGTCGCCCAAACCCAAGGGCGGCCTCAGGGTGGATTCGCGGGAGTCCCTGCTCAAGGGCGGGGAGCTCGGCCCAGCACTGGTGCCCGGCAACGCCGGGGGCTCCCTCCTCCTTCGGGCTGTCGCCTGGGCG
>DATGFI010000663.1:0-6186 GCA_035309205.1 Planctomycetota bacterium
ACGATGCGGTCGAGAAAGCGCCGCGCCTGCTGGGCGTTCACCCGCGGCATCGAGATGTCGCCCGGACGCCGGAAGGCCTCCTCAACGCCGCGCTTGGTGATCTCGTTGAAGGTGACCCGCTTGGCCCGGTCCCTGGGGATCTTCAGGGCCTCGACCAGGTGCCAGGCGATGGCCTCGCCTTCGCGATCCGGATCCGGCGCCAGGTACACGGTTTGCGCCTGCTGGGTGATCGCCTTCAGCTCGGACACGATCTTCGTCTTGCCTTTGATCGTCTGATAGGTCGGCTGGAAGTCGGCTTCGACCTTGATGCCGAAGGCCCGCTCGGGAAGATCCCGGACGTGGCCCATGCAGGCCTTCACGACGTAGCCGCTGCCCAGGATCTTGTTAATGGTCCTGGCTTTCGCGGGGGATTCGACGATGACGACGGGTTTCCCCTGGGGGGCTTTCGCGGACCTCCTGCGGGGGGGAGCCGGAGACTCTCGATGTCCCCCGGCCGGGGCGGGCATCTCTCCGACCAGGGGCTGCTTGGACTGGGCCTCCGGAACCCGGGAGGAGGGCGAGCCGAGTCCCTTTCCGACCCTCCGGGGAGCCTTCCTTCTTCGGGGCTCCGGCTCGGGCGCGGCCGCCGCCTCTGCGCCGGCCCGCGGGGCGCCCGCAGACGTGACGACAGGAGCTGCCGGCCTCGCGTCGCCCGCGTTCCTCTTTGGCTTTTTTCCAGCCATGTCCGCGAGGATTATGTCCGCGTCCGCTTCGGGATGTCAAGGGCGGCCGGGTCAGGGAGAGGCGGGGTGCCTCCTGGCGCCCATCCGGAAGGGAAAATCCCAGCGCCGGATCTTGATCAGGGCGAGGAAGATCTCCAGGGCGGCCCACCCCAGGTTCACGAAGACGCTGTAGTGCCGCACCGTGTGCGTTCGCAGGCCCAGGTCATCCTCCCAGATCATCGACGTGAACTGCAGGATCCACAGGACGAACATCCCGACGGCTTCCCACCACTCGAATTTCATGTTGAAGAGGAGGATCATGCACAGCGCCGCCTGGCTGGCGGTCAACAGGACCTCCTCCTTCTGGTCGACCGTGAACACGATCGGCGCATGCCACCGGCGCGACGACAGCGCGTAGACGATGGGAATCATGGCCACGAGCATGGTCATCTGGTTGATGTTTGAGGAGAGGAAGTTCATGAGGCCCATCTTGGCCTTGCCCTTCTTCCTCGCCCAGCCGTACGCGCTCACCTTCTCCGGAAACTCCGACAGGAACGGCGCGATCCACTGGATAAAGAAGTAGCCGGAGATTCCGACCAGGCCGGCGAGCGCCCGGAGGCTGTTCACGAAGGGATGGACGCAGAGGTAGAGGATCGCGCCGCCTCCGAGGAAAATCGCCGCGACGCCGGTCACGCGGCCGACCCTGCCACGCTTCAGGACCATTCGCGACACGATCGGCAGCTCGTCCACCGACTCGACCTCATGCTCGGGAGGCATCCTGAGCAGCAGCCACATGTACATGGCGTAGAAACCCAGGAGGATGACGGAGTCCAGCAGGTCCAGGCGACCGCGGTAGACGATGAAGAAGAAATAGAGGGTGGGCGGAAAGAGGGACACGATCTCGACCGAGTGGAAGGGATCCAGCAGGATTGCCTGTTCAGCGCCTTTCTCCTTCCGTGTCATCCAGGCGCGGATGAAATACACCGCCGGCATTCCGAAGCCCATGAGCAGGCGGATCGAGCCGGTGAAGTTCGCGGTCACGAGGGAATCGCTGTAGCCTTCCGTATGGCGGGCGGCGTTCCAGGCGATGTCGGCCTCGACGGCGAACTCGGGCAGGGTCTGCAGCCAAGCGAGCATGGCGAGGGCAAGTCCCTGGGAGACCATGAATTGCATCGCTTCGGCGCCCCAGGCAATCAGAAAAGCGGAGCCGACGATGAGCGGCGCGGACCAGAGGAAGTGAACCCAGGAGCCGCCCGAGGAAACCGCGGCTGCGGCCAGTCCGAGCGCCGCGCCGGCGAGGATGCGCATCATGAGATTACGAATTCACCACAAAGCATCGGCAGACTCAACAGAAACCGGGCCGGGAGGCGGAAGCCACACAAGAGAGACGCATGAGCCCGGAGGATCGGACGGGATTTCGGAACGGAGCTCTCCCTCGCGGGTCTCGGTGGCGGAGTTCCCTCTAGTGCGCGAACTTCTGCCGCCATTCCAGCCGCAGGGCCATCACCTCGGAGACGATGTCGTCCCGCAGGGAGATGAGCTTGCGCGTGACGTGATCCGCGCCCTTCTCGGGAAAATGGCGGGCCGCGCGGATGTCGTGGAGGGCCTGGAGGGCCAGGTGGGTCGCCCGCAGCGCGCGCTTCAGGTACGCGATCGAGAAGCCGATCTCGGCCTCGTCGAGCCGTCCGACCCCGGCAGCGATCATCGCACCCGTCATGTAGGCGTTCAGCACCAGCTCGTCGACGGGCTTGGGGTCCCGCTTTCGCCGCCGCGGACGGTAGAGGCGCGACACGCGATGGACGTAGGTCCCGAAGCGCAGCGCCTTCTTATACAGCGGATGCCGCTCAAAGTCCTGGAGGGCCTCGATTTCCGGCTCGGCGGGCTGGAGTTTCTTCAACATCCGCCGGGTCTTCGGGCTGTTCAGGAACTTTTCGGCCTCATATTCGTCGAGAGGACCCGTGGGTTCGGGCATGGGGGCTAATAGATAGCGAGGTGGCATTTCGGAGACAAGCAAAATCTTGTAGAATCCGAGCATGCTCAAGGAGGCGCTGGTCAAACTTGCCCTGGCGCAATCCCTTTCCGCCGACGAAGCGGCCTCCGCGATGGGCGAAATCATGGACGGCGCCGCCTCGCCCGCCCAGATCGCGGCGTTCCTGACCGCGCTCCGCATGAAGGGCGAGACCGTCGACGAGATCGCCGGCTGCGCCCGGGCGATGCGGCAGCGCTCGGTCAAGATCGACGCCGGCCCGGGCGTCGTCCTGGATACCTGCGGCACCGGCGGGGACGGCCTGGGAACGTTCAACATCTCGACGGTGGCGGCGTTCGTCGTCGCCGCCTGCGGGGTCAAGGTCGCCAAGCACGGGAATCGCGCGGCGAGCTCGAAGTGCGGCAGCGCCGACCTCCTGGAGGCGCTGGGCGTCCGGATCGAGAACCCTCGGGAAAAGCTCGAGATCATCCTGCGCGAGGTGGGCATCGCGTACCTGCACGCGCCGAATTTCCATCCCGCGATGAAGCATGCAGGACCGGTGCGCAAGGAACTGGGCTTCCGGACGATCTTCAACCTGCTGGGCCCGATCTGCAACCCGGCCAACGCGAACGTCCAGGTGATCGGGGTGTTTGCGCCGCAGCTGGTCCGTCCTCTCGCCGAGGTGCTCCAGGCCCTGGGAACCACCCGGGCGTTCACGTTCCATGGTCACGGAGGCCTGGATGAGCTGTCGACGACCGGGGAGAATCGCGCGGTGGACATGAACGGCGGGAGGATCACCGAGTGGACGATCGGTCCGGAGACGGCGGGGCTCCTGGCCGCGAAGTCTTCCGATTTGCTGGGCGGCCTCGTGGCGGACAACGTCGCCATCGCCAGGGACATCCTGGCGGGCAAGAAGGGCCCCAAGCGGGACATCGTCGTCCTGAACGCGGCGATCGCGCTGGTGGCGGCCGGCCAGGCGAAGACGCCCAGGGAGGGCGCTGCAAAGGCGGCGGACGCGCTGGATTCCGGCGCGGCGCGGATGAAACTCGAGCAGCTCGCGGCGGCGACCCAGTAATGGCCCCGATCCTGGATCCGAAGTTCTGCTCGCGCTGCGGCGCGCCGATGACGAAGGCGATTCCGCCCGGCGACTCCAAGCCCCGCCACGTCTGCACGAAATGCGCCTTCGTCCACTACCTGGATCCGAAGGTGGCCTGCGGCACGATTTCCGAGACCGACGGCAAGATCGTCCTGATCGAGCGGGGCATCGAGCCCCGCCGGGGATTCTGGAGCTTTCCCTGCGGCTTCATGGAAGTCGACGAAACGACCGAGCAGGCGGCCCTGCGCGAGACAAAAGAGGAGACTGGGCTTGACGTCGAGCTCGAGGATCACCTCGGAACCTATTCCTACCCGGACAACTTCTACGGCGGCTCGATCGTGGTCGTCGTGTACCGGGCCAAGATCCTGGGCGGCACGCTCCTGGCGGACGACGACTGCAGCGACGCGAAACTGGTCGCACCCAAGGAGATCCCCTGGGACCAGCTGGCGTTCAAGTCGAGCGTCTCGGCGGTGCAGGACTGGCTGCGATTCAAGGGCATCTCCAGGTAGGGACGAAGCTCCGGGACTCCCCCGAAGCGGCGCACAGGTCCGCCTCCCGCCCTCCTCGGGAGGGGGGGCCTACTTCCCTCCCAGCACCTCGATGGTGATGTTCCGGAACGACACTTCAGACTTCGCGCCCCCATGAATCTGCAGGCCGATCAGGCCCTCCTGTTCCAGCGTCTTGTCCTCTTCGGTGTAGTCGATCGTCTGGATTCCGTTGATCTTCAGAACCACCCGCGGTCCCTCGCAGCGGATCTCGTACAGGTTCCAGTCGCCCGGCTTCTCCGCCTTCTTGATCACCTCGTCGTCCGGCTTGACCAGGGTCTTGTTGCGGCGCGACTCGTCATAGAGGCTTCCCGAATAGCCCTTCCCGATGTCCGCCTGATAGCCCTTCATCTCGTTGGAGGGCTTGTCAATCCGGCGGCTCCGGATCTGGACCCCGCTGTTGATGAAGCCTTCCGTCCCGACCAGCTTGTACTCGAGCTTCAGCACGAAATCCTTGTACGACTTCTTCGTTACCAGGAACTCGTTCTGCTTGTTGCCCTGCAGCGAGCCGCCGACGATGACCCCGTCGACCACCCGCCAAACTTTCGGGTCCCCTTCCCAGCCGTCCAGCGTCTTTCCGTCGAAGAGCGATGCCGCCTGCGGACCCGTCGGCATCGCGGCGAGCACCAGCACGAGATACTTGAGCATTCGATTCCTCCTTTGGATTCTTTCCGCCTTCGGGACCCGGGGGGTCGCATGGCTTTCTTAGATTCTACGCCCGCGACGTGATATCCTAACCGCCCATGAGAACAATCTTCGCCCTAATCCTTCTGACCGGCTGCGCTGCGGGTCCCCGCCAGGATGCGGACGGCTTCGTCGAGATCTTCGACGGAAAATCTCTGGAGGGCTGGTCCGCTCCCGATCCGAGCTACTTCTCCGTCCAGGACGGCGCCATCACCGGCGAAGCCACCCCGAAGCATCTCCCCCCCTACAACCAGTTCATCGTCTGGGAGGGCGGCAAGGTGAGAGACTTCGACCTCCGATTCAAGTTTCGAGTCTCCGGCCCCAAGGCAAACTCCGGGATGCAATTCCGCAGCACGGTCAAAGAAAAAGGCCTCGTCTGGGGCTATCAGGCCGACATTGCCATGACCGGCGCCTACCTGGGCGGCATCTGGGACGAGTACGGCCCCCGGAAATCCCTCGCGGCCCGGGGCGAAAGCGTCGTCATCGACGAGGACGGCAAGAAAACCGTGACCAAATTCGCCGACCCTGCCGAGCTTCTGCACGGCATCAACATCGCCGACTGGACCGACTACCGGATCCTGGCCGAAGGAGCCCATATACTCCTCGAGATCAACGGCAAGAAGGTGAGCGAACTCATCGACAAGGATCGCGAGCACGCCGCCGCCGAAGGCGTGCTGGCCATGCCCATCATCACGGAGCCCATGCGGATCCAATTCAAAGACCTCAGGCTCAAGAGGTTGTAGGCGCGAACCCGAGCCGATCCTCGTCCCGGGCCGGACTGCTCCCCCCTGCGACCAGCGCGGCGCCGGAACCGACACTCGCCCCTTGCGCCGGGCCCCCTTAGGGCCGTAGAATCCACAGCCCCATATGCTGAAGATCAAGATTTGCGGGATCACCCGTCCCGAGGATGCGGTGGCCGCCACGGAGGAGGGCGCCGACTATGTCGGCCTCATTTTCGCCAAGTCCGCCCGCAGGATCGACGTCAAGACGGCCCAGGACATCCTTTGGACCTTGCCGAAGGGTGTCGAAGCGGTCGGCGTCTTCATGAATCAGACCCTCGACGAGGTCCGCCGCATCCTGGACGCGACCGGCCTCAGGACCGCTCAGCTCCACGGCGACGAGTCGCCGCGCTTCTGCAAGGAGCTCGGAGCCCCGGTCATCAAGTCCTTCGATACCTACAACGATGGCTCGCTC
>DATGFI010000664.1:0-6751 GCA_035309205.1 Planctomycetota bacterium
CGCGAGTACGGCGAGACTCAGATCCGGAGCGAGTCCATGCTCAACATCGGCCAGATGGGCCTTCAGGCCGGCGACCACGTGGAGCTGCGCTTCCGGGCCGAGGACTACAAGGACGTGGGCGGCCGCAACGTGCGCCTGTCGAAGGTCTACAAGATGTCCATCGTCAGCGTCGGCACCCTGGAGAAGGAGCTGCAGGACGCGATCGAGAAGATCAAGGTCCTGCTCAAGAACCAGAAGCTGAGGGAGGAGACGGCCTGGAGCCGGACGGGCCGGCTGATCACGAATTACGGCCGGCTGGACCTCCTGACGCCGGAGCAGCAAAGCGAGGTCCGCCAGGCGGGCCTGGAGCAGAACGACATCACGTCGAAGCTGGACGGCGCGCGGAAGGACATCCGGCAGATCCAGCGGCGCGGCGTCTACAACAAGATCTACAACGAGGCGGCCGCGGCCAAGCTGCAGGGCGCCCTCGACGAGCTCGACCCGCTGGTCGGCGTGCCCGGCGAAGCCACGCGCGACGGACTCTCCCGCGTGGCGGCCGCGAAGCTCGACGGCGCGGCGCGGCTCAAGAGCGGGGCGGACCGGACCACGTCCTTCCGCGAAGGCCAGGCCATGCAAAGCGCGGTGGCGGCGGGAATCCAGAAGGCGCTCGACTTCCTGGATAAGTGGTCGAGTTACCAGGAAGTGATCCGCATCGCCCGCGAGATCAAGGAGCAGCAAGAGCGCAACAACAAGGAAATCAAGAAGACCGGCGGCGGGAAATAGGAGAACGAGTATGCGTCCCTTCCTATCGGCGGCCCTGGCGATCGCGCTCGGGTCCCTCGGGTTTGGACAGGACCAGGGCGACGAGCGCAAGCCCATCAAGGACAGCCAGCTCCGCGTCGAGGCGGACATCCAGAAGCTGGAGGCCAAGATGGCCGAGCTGATCGACCAGCTCCGGAAGAAGGACCAGGAGCACTACGCGAAGAAGCTCGAAGACGGGCTCAAGAAACTCCGTCAGGACCGCGTGGGCGTGAACATCCGCGCCGTGATCGAGCATCTCGACGCGAGCCGCATCGAGAAGGCGCTCGAGGCCGGCGAAGAGGTCGCCAAGGCCCTCGAAGCCCTGCTCGCGCTCCTGGAAGACCGGTTCGATCCGGAGCAGACCAAGAAGGAGATGGAGGCGATCCAGGCGGCGCTCCAGAAGCTGGACCAGATCAAGCAGAAGGAGCAGCAGATCAAGAAGGAGACCAACGATCTCAACAAGGAGCGCGAAAAGGAGTTTGAGCAGGCCCGCAAGGACCTGGCCGAGCTCATCCAGAAGCAGCAGGAGCTCCGGGAGAAGACGGATTCGGGCCGGCCCAACGACCTCCTGCAGCAGATCGACGAGACGATCAAGGAAATCGAGAAGCTGCAGGCGGAACAGAAGCAGGCGGAGAAGGAGTTCGACGCCGTCAAGTCCAGGGAACTCCGCGACGTGACCGAGATGGCGCGGAAGCTCAACGAGCTCATCGACCGTCAGGAGAAGACCAAGAAGGCGCTCGAGAACCAGGGAGCCGCTGAGAAGTCGCTCGAGAAGTCGATCTCGGAGCTCAACAAGGTCATCGACGATCAGAAGCGGGCGCTCGACAACACGAAGAAGGCGCAGGGATCGCCGGACAAGGCGAATCCGAAGGCGCTGGAGAAGGAGCAGAAGGACCTGAACGACCGCACCTGGGCGCTGGGAAACGAACTGTTCCACCAGGAGGCGCTGTCCAAGGAGGCGAGAAAATCGGTGCTGGAGCCGCTGGTCCAGGCCAATAACGCGCAGGATGCGGCGCGGCAGGAGCTGGACGAGAACGCGCTCGACCTGGCCCGAGGGGACCAGGAGCGCGCGGTCAAGGACCTTGAGAAGGCCCGGGACGCGCTCAAGAAGGTGAAGGAGGAGAGCGACCAGGCCGGGCCGCTCGAAGCCGCCAAGCTGCAGAAGGAGCAGGCTCAGATCCAGAAGGAATCCAAGGACCTGGCCGATGCCCTGAAGGAGGCGTCGAAGTCCAACGAAAGCCCCGCGAACTCGAAGTCCCTGGAGAGCGCCGCGCAGAAGACCGACCAGGGGTCCCAGCAGGCTCGCGAGGCCCAGCAGAACATGCAGAAAGGCCAGAACGACCAGGCCGCAAAGGACCAGCAGCAGGCCCTGGATCGGATGAAGGAAGCGCGTTCGGACATCGAAAAGCTGCAGAACGCGCTGGCGCAGAAGGAACAGCCGAAGTTCGACGAGGCGTCCAAGAAATCCGACGAACTCTCCAAGCGGGCGCAGAAAGTGGCCGACAAGCTCAATGAGATGGCCAAGACGCCCCAGGCGCAGAAGCAGGAGGCCGAGGCGCAGGAGAACGTCCAGGGCGCCGCCGCGGAGATGAGGGGCGCCGAAAACAACCTCAAGCAGTCGTCGGACGAAATGAAGAAGGCCCAGTCGAGCCAGGCGCAGCAGTCACAGTCGGAATCGCAGAAGAACATGCAGCAGGCCAAGGAGATGCTTCAGAAGGCCAAGGGGGAGATGGCCAAGAAGACCGACCCGGACTTCAAGAAGCTCGCCGAGGAACAGAAGAAGGTCGAGGAGGCCCTCAAGGAAAAGGTCTCCAAGTTCCTCGAGGAGAAGGCCAAGCAGGAGGCCGACCCCAAGAAGGCCGAGTCGCTCCAGGAGGCCGCCAAGGACACCCAGCTGGCCCAGGGAAACATGAAGCAGGCCCAGGATCAGATGCAGCAGGACAAGCCCCAGGCCGCCCAGGCCTCCAAGGAGCAGCAGCAGGCTCAGAAGAAGATGGAGCAGGCCCAGAAGAAGATGGAGGACCTGGCCAAGCGACCGATGACCGAGGAGGAGAAGAAGAAGGCGCAGGAGCTGGCCAAGAAGCAGGAGGAAGCGAAGAACCTCACGGAAGAGCTCGAGAAGCAGCTGGAGCAGATGCAGAAGCAGCAGGCCCAGCGCAGCGCCAACCAGGCCAAAGGCAACATGCAGAAGGCCAAAAAGAACCTCCAGCAGAGCGAGCCCCAGGAAGCCGAGCCCGACGAGGAGGAGGCTCTCAAGGACCTCGACGAGGCGGAAAAGGACCTGAAGGATCAGCTCGAGGAGCTGCGCCGCCAGGCCGAGGAGGAGAAGTTCGTCATGCTCCAGCAGGAGCTCCGGAAGATCATCGAGGCGCAGGACGGGGTCATCAACAAGGCCACGCGCGACCTCGACGCGGTGCGCGCCAAGAAGGGCGCGCTCAACCGCGAGGAAGTCATCCGCGCCAAGTCGCTGGGCAAGGCGCAGGACGACCTGGGAAAGAGCCTGGACGAGATCCGCCGCAAGCTCAAGGAGAACAACGTGGACGTCTTCATGTACGTGCTCGAGAGCGCCGGCGGGGACATGACCGATGCGGCGGTCAACCTCAAAGAAGCGGAGACCGGGCCTCGGACCCAGGACCTCCAGGCCGACGCGCTGAGAAAGATGAAGGAGCTGGTCGACGCCTTCGACCTCAAGCGCAAACAGAACCGTCAGCAGGGCGGGGGCGGCGGGGGGGGCGGCGGGGGCGGGGGCGGCAGGCCGCCGCTGGTGCCCGACCTGGTCCAGCTCAACATGATGAAGAAGCTTCAGGAGGCGCTGCTCCGGAAGACCCAGGGTGTCCAGCGCGGGTACCGGCCCGACCGCGAGGACCTGTCGGCCGGGGAGAAGACGCAGCTGCAGCGGCTTTCGGACGAGCAGGGAAAGCTGAGCCAGCTCATGAAGACCTTCGTGTCGAAGTTCGAAGAGCAGAAGAAGGCGTACGACAAGAAAGGGCCCCGCGATGAGTAAGCGGACGATGGCACTCGCCCTGGTCCTGGCCCTGGGCGCCCCTGCCTTTGCGCAGGACAAGCCCCAGCGCCAGGAGAAACCCGCCAAGGAAGAGGCGGAGCTGACCATCGAAGAGGCCATGGCCATGCTCAAGGAATGCGGGAAGCTGATGGATTCGGCCGAGGAGCTCCTGAATGACGCCTCCCGGGGAAAGGCGCTGGAGACCGAAAAGGAGCTCATGGAGAAGATCGACAAGCTCCTCAAGGAGGATCCCAAGGAAAATCCGTCCGAGGCGCAGAAGAAGGTCCTGGAGAAGATCCAGAAGCTGATGCAGAAGACGGAGAAGTCGCAGGGCGAAAGCGCGGACAAGCTGAGCGAGGTCATTCGTCGCGTGAAGGCCGCCCAGGGCCAGGGTCAGGGGCAGCCGGGCCAGCCCCAGCAGCCGCAGCAGCAGAAGCCGCAGTCGATGAAGCCCGACCAGCCCCAGAATCCCGCCGACAAGCCCTACGATCCGAATCGGAACGGCGAGCCCATCAACAAGTTCCGCTCCAAGGGCGAGCGGACGGGCCGCTGGGGCGACCTGCCGGCGCGCCTGCGCGAGGCGATGCTGTCCGGCAAGCGGCTGAGCGACGACTACCCCGCGGAGTACCAGCAGGTGCTCAAGGAGTACATGAAGCGCCTGGCGGAGGAGAAGGACTAGGATTCCCTCGGCCGCGCGGTAAAATCACGCCATGGCCGTGGTCGCCGGACTGATCGCTGCGAAATTCGTCGTCTATGTCGCGGTCTTCTACCTCCTGGGGATCCTCCTGGCGATCGGGGTTCCCTTCGACGCCGTGCGCGCGAGCCTCCACCGCAGCTGGCTGGGCGCGGCCGCGACGATGGCCTGCCTCGTCGCCTACATGATCACCCGCATGCTCCACGCTTCGCCGGAAACCCTGTCGGCGGTGATCGGCTTCCTGACCTGGATATTGCGGCTGTCGATCTGGGCCTGGGTAGTGACGTCGGTCTACCGGGTGACGCGCTGGCGGAAGGGAAAGCTCGCGATCATGCTGGCGACCGTCGTCGCGCTGGATTTCGGGATCGACTGCGGTCTGGCCCGCATCCAGGCGTCCCATCCCTTCATGCCTGCCCTGGGGGAGTGGATGTTGGAGCTGTGCTGATCACTTCTTGACGCGGGCGCGGAGAAACCCCTTCTCACGGAGGATCTGCTCGATCTCGTGCCGCAGCGTCCGGGCGGTCGGAGGCCGGTCCTGAGGTTTGATCGCCATCATCCTCATCACCAGGTGCTCGATAGGTTTGGACAGGGTCGTCCGCCACAGCCGGGGGGAGGGCCGGGGCGCGTCCAGGTGCTTCTTGACCACCGAATCGGGGGAGCGACCCCCGAAGGGCCGTCGCCCGGTCAGCATCGTGTAGAGCGTCACGCCCAGGGAGTAGATGTCCGATCGGCCGTCGGCGGGCAGGCCCATGATCTGCTCGGGCGACGCGAAGAAGGGAGTGCCCAGCACCGTGCCGTCGGGCAACGGGACCTCCTGGTGCCCGATTTCCCGGGCGAGTCCGAAATCGGTGATCTTGATGCGCCCGTCGCGGCCCAGCAGGATGTTCCCCGGCTTGATGTCGCGGTGGACCACGCCCATCGCGTGGGAATGCTCCAGGGCCTTGGCCACGATACGCGTGATGTTCAAGGCGCGAAGGACCGGGAGGGGCGACTTCTTGCGGATGACTTCTTCCAGGTCCTCGCCGTCGACGTACTCATTGACGATGAAGGGGCGACCGTGGTCCTCGTCGACGTCGTGGATCCGGACGATGTTCTCGTGGTCCAGGCGGGCGGCGGCGATGGCCTCGCGCTCGAAGCGGGCCATCTCCTCGGGATCATTGCTCAGGTCGTTGTGGAGGATCTTGATGGCCACGGGCCGGCGGAGAAAGAGGTGCTCGCCGAGCCAGACGGTACCCATGCCGCCCTTGCCGATGTAGCGGACGATCTTGCACTTGCCGAAGATCTGCCCGATGCGGGACTGTTTGTTGGTGTCCATGAGACTTCCGGGCCGCCCCTCCCCTCCAAGGGGCGCACTATATCAGCCGGCCGGAAGGGACGCAAGGGAGAACGCCCCGAGGAAGGTTCTACTTTCTTCTTAACGCGGCGTCGATCCGGGCCGCGGCGGACAACGGGAGCCGGTCCTTCACCTGGGCCAGCCGCTCGGCGATTTCGTGCGCGTCCCGCTTCTGGGCCAGCACCGAATCCAGGAGGTCGTCCAGGTGCGCGCGGCATTCGGGACGCAGCTCGCGTCCGAAAAAGACGTGCTCCAGGGCCGCCCGCGCCTCGCCGTCGACGATCAGGAAGAATGCCAGGTCGAGCTCGCTGACCTCGGCGCTGCGGCGGGCGTAGTCGACGATCGATTCCGCATGAACGACGGGTACCGGCGTGAATGCGTAGGTCGTCAGTCGTCCGTCGCGCAGCTTGATCAGGGGGGTCTTCTCGGTGGCCACCAGGGTGCGGTACTGGGAGGCTACCTTGGCGGCGGCGGATAGCTTCAGGCCCACGCGTGAAAGGACGGACTTCACCGTTGCCGAACGCTCCGACTGGTGCCGGTCCATGAGGCGCTGGAGGACCGGGCCGTAGTTGCGATCGGCGATCAGGCGCTGATCGGATTCCGTCAGAATGCCCGCGAAGACTGCCGGATCCAGGGGTTCGGGCTGGGCCGGGCGCGGATCCTCCTGGGGAGCGTCCGCGGGAGCCGCCCCGCGGGACGCGGACGACACGAAGAAGATGCTGAGGACGCTGGCGAGGACGACGATCACCCATCCGGCGAACGCGAAGGAGATGAACGGCGCGCGCGGACGGGCCGGCGCCGACACGGGCGCCGCTGCCGGAACTTCGGCGGTCCTGGCGGGCGCGCCCGCAGGCGCCACCACCTTGCGCGGGTAGGTGTTCTTGATGAACAGGTCCAGCGCCCTGGCGATTTCCTGACTCGACTGGAACCTCCGCTCGGG
>DATGFI010000665.1:0-3129 GCA_035309205.1 Planctomycetota bacterium
TACTCTTTCCACAGCTGGTCCGCCCGCGCGCGGATGGCCGCGATCACCTTCTCGTCTTCGATGGGCCCCTTCCCGATCGTGAACTTGTAGTCGATCTGGAAGAAGTTGGGATCGCTTTCCCCGGAGATCATCATTTCGCCGATCAGGGCCGGCAGATTGCTCAGCTTGGCTTGGAAGACGTGGGCCGGACCCGACGCGCCGAGGTAGCCGTCGAGGACGGCGACCTCGCGGAAGATCGTGTACGGGAGCTGGATCTTTCGACCGGATGTTCTGCTCATGGGCCTAGAAACTAATTATATAGGCTTTTTCGGCCGAAGGGGCCAGCGCTCTGCAGCGAGAGGAGCGGCTTCTTGGGGCGGGGGCGACTCCGAAGCCGGGCGTTGGGCCGGGGCCCCTACTTCTTCTTGGGGCGGGTGAACCACTTGCGCATGAATTCGATCTTCTTGCGCTGCGCGTCGCCGAGGTTGAGGAACTGGAGGCCCGAGCGGTAGCTGCCGCCGGCGATCGACTGATCCGGCCGGCACCAGCGGACGGCGGCCAGGGCGTCGAGCGAGTCGGAGAGCGCGTTCAGGTGGATGGTGAACTGCACGAGGCTGCCGGCCTCCAGGGCCTCGGATACTTCCAGCTGGACTCCCGTCTGGCTGATGTCCAGCACGCTGCGGCCCAGATTCCTCTTCAGGCCCTGAGACGCGAGCGCGCCCTGCCGGTAGACGGTGATGACGTAATCGTGGAGGGCGAAGCGGACGGCACTGCGCTTCTCCTGGGGCGCCAGAACGATGTCTTCGGACGGCGCAGGAGCCGCCGCGGCGCTCTTGGAGGCGGTCGCGACCGCCCCCGTGAAGGTCTCCCGAGCTCCCACCGGGGTGTAGTGTTCGCTGAACTGCACGCCCAGGAGCGTCCCCGGAGCGGCCGACGCGGACCAGCGGACCTCGCCGCGGGCACGGAAGGACTCGCCGGAGGCCCGGTCCCGCAATTCCAGAGTGACCGTTTCGCCGCGGCCCACCGGCTCACTCACGCGGACGCGGGCCCCCCCGGGGGAGATGTCGACGATCTCCGCTCCGATGTTGCGGCGGAACTGGGGAGTGACGCTGGGGGATGCCCGGTAGCAGAACATGTCCACGTTGTTCAGCTGCCGACGCGGGTACGCTCGGCGGGTATCGGGAGCAGGCGACATAACCATGGAGGGTAAATCTCCATCGAAACCTTGTCAAGAACCCTGACCCCATAATGGGCCCAATCATGGGTTCCTTCCCCCGGATGATACCCGCAATCCTGGCCCATATCCAGATTCATTTTCGAACCACGACGTCCGCCGGCGCGGGTCGCCCCTCTTCATTTCTCTCGCCTTGTCGGGGCGCGACTGTATAATGCCCCGACTTATGGACATGTTTTTATTCCTCCAGGACGCGGCGGCAGGCGCGGCGGGACAGACTCCGGCGCCTCCGCCTTCGGGCCCCGGCGAACTCTTCAAGATGCTCCCGATGTTCGGGATGATCTTCGTGGTGATGTACTTCCTCATGATCCGCCCCCAGGGCAAGCAGCGCAAGGAACGCGAAGCCCTGCTCGCCGGGCTCAAGAAGAACGACCACGTGGTCACCTCGGCGGGGATTTACGGCGTCCTCAAGCAGGTCAAGCCTGACGACCCCTTCGTCACCTTATGCATCGACGAACGCAACGACGTCTGCATCCGGGTGAGCAAGGAGTCGATTGCGAGGCTGGAAGGCGACGCCAAGGCAGAGCCCAAGGCCGAGACCGAGGACAAGAAGAGCTAGCCCGGGACGCAGGCTCCCTCCCCCGACGCCGGGCGGATTTTTTGGACGGTTGACAGGGTTTCGTTTTCAGGACTCGATATGGGCCAGGACACGCGCACCCGCTTCATCGGCATCGTCGTCTTGACGGTGATCGCCGCCTACATCGTGGCGCCGATCCCGCGCAAGCCGGACTTCGTGAAGGACGCCAAGATCAACCTCGGCATCGACCTGGCCGGCGGCGCCGAGCTGCGGTACAAGGTGCTCTTCGAGCCCGGCTTCACCGGGAACCGCGAAGCCGCCACCAAGGTGGCCACCGACGTCATCCGCCGACGGGTCGAAGCCAAGCAGCTCAAGGAGCCGAAGATCAACTCGCGCGGCGACGACGAGATCATCATCCAGCTCGCCGGCGTCGACGCCGACGGCCTGCGCGACTACAAACGGCTGATCGAGACGTCGGGCAAGCTGGAGCTGCACGCCGCCGCCCCGCGCCTCATCCAGGAGCAGTTCAACAAGGACCATCAGGTCCCCGAAGGCTACATGGTCGTGGAGAACACCGAGCGCGCCCGCGGCGGGGAGTACGAGGCCTACGGCTCGCAGATCCTGGTCCAGAAGACCCCGGTCATCGAGGGCCGCCACATCGAGGAGGCCGAAGCCCGCCAGGAGATGGTGCCCGGAGGCGCCCGCTGGGTCACCTCCTTCACCCTCAACACCGAGGGCGCGAAGATGTTCGACGACGCCGCCGCGCGGCTCTACGACCAGCGCCCGGCCGGCCTCATCGTCATCATGCTCGACGGCAAGGTCAAGTCCGCTCCCGCCGTCCAGTCGCCCGCCTTCCACGGGCACGGCCAGATCTCCGGCGCGAAGGACCAGAACGACGCCAAGGAGCTCGCGATCATCCTCCGCAGCGGCAGCCTTCCGGCGCCCATCGGCTCACTCGAGGGCGGCCCCGGCAAGCCCGAGTCGGAGACCTTCGTCGGCCCCACCCTCGGCGAGGACGCCATCCGCCGCGGCCTCCTGGCGAGCGGGCTCACCATCATCGCCGTTTCGATCTTCATGATCATCTACTACCGCACCTCGGGCTTCATCTCGGTCATCGCGATGATCCTGAACCTCGTCTACCTGATGGCCACGATGGCGTTCTTCGGCGCCACCCTCACGCTCCCCGGCATCGCCGGCGTCGTCCTCACGATCGGCATGGCCGTCGACGCCAACATCCTGATCTACGAGCGCATCCGGGAGGAGCAGAACAAGGGCAAGAGCGCCTCCCAGTCCTTCGAGGCCGGCCATGACCGCGCATTCATGACGATCATCGACACCCACGTGACGACCCTGATCGCGGCCGTCGTCCTGTGGAACTTCGGCACGGGTCCCGTGCAGG
>DATGFI010000666.1:0-4187 GCA_035309205.1 Planctomycetota bacterium
CACGTTCCCCAAGGACGAGGATCGCGGCGTGCAGATTCCGGACGGGAAATTCCGGAAGAATCTCGCCGGCTACTATGAGCAGATCCGGGCCGGCGGGGTCTCCCACGAGAAGGCCTGGGCCGAGTCGTTCAAGGGGTTTCCCCTCGAGGAGCTGGAAGAGCAATGGAAGAAATACGTGCTGGGCCTGGATCCGGGAAAGCTGATGGGGATCGCCGCCCACGAGCTGACCGAGGACGAGATCCCCAAGACGGGCACCGCCTTCGAGGCCGGGTACACCGGCATCCTGATCGACGACACCGCGGTAGACTATCCCGCGGCGAAAGCGGGCATCCTCAAGGGGGATGTGCTCGTCAAGTTCGACGGCAAGCGCTTCCCGCGCCACGACGCGCTGAACCGGATGCGGGTCTGGATGCAGGACGTCCCTTACGGACGGGCAGTCAAGGTCGTGGTGCTCCGCGACGGCAAGGAGGTCGAGTGCCTCTGCAAGTGGGAACCCCCCAGGAAGTGATCCTCCCGGCATGCGCAAAATCCTGATCCTCTTCGTGGTCCTCGCCTCCTGCCAGGCGCCGCCCCCACCGCCGCCCAAGGCGGATCCCGACCTTCGGAAGCGGGAGCTCGTCGCCCTGCTGGCGGCGCTCGAGAGGAATTTCTACGCCCACTGGGGGTCCGTCGAGTCGACCGCCGAATACGCGGGGCTTCGCGACCAGGACATCCCGATCCTCCGGGAGCTCGCGGACTCCAACGGCGAGCACGCGCTCATGTCGCTCCGGATTCTGGCGAAGCGCGCGCCCTCCGAGCGCTTCAGCCCCGCGGCCAAAGCCATCCTCTACTGGACCGTCTTCGCGCGGGACCTGGTGTACAACCGATGGGGAGTCGTTTCGAAGAGCGGCTTCCTCCCCGGAGTCTACGGACAGGAAGTCCTCCTGCTGGGAGCGGCGGCAGCCCCGTATTTCCAGCAATCCCTGCGGGACACGCGCCGCATCGCCTTCTTCGGCGCCGAGGAGGAGCGGACGAGCCGGCACCAGCAGGACCGGGTCTGCGATCTCGCGTGGGTGCTCCTGGCCACGATCTTCGACCGCCCGCTGGCCTATCACGAGGACCCGCGGCTTCGAGATCCCCAGATCCACGAGCTGGATCTGTGGCTCGACCGCCGGGGAAGGTGACTAGGGGGCGCCGATCAGGTGTTCGACGATGTCCGCCACCTCGCCCACCTTGAAGGGCCGGTTCACCACGACCACGGTGCGCAGGAAGCAGCGGGACGCCGCGTCTCCCTCGTCCTCGTCGGCGATCAGGATCACCTTCGGCGGTACCTTGCGGGCCCGAAGGTCCTCAAGGAGGCTGTCCATCGCCTTGTTGCCGATGTTGGTCGAGAAGGTGACCACGTCGAAGTTGCGGACCTTGAGGCGGTCCCGGGCGTCGGCGACGTCGGTCCAGCAGCTCACGTCGTAGCCGCAGGCCTCCAGAGAGTTGCGGATCAGGCTGCCTTCCTTGTAGCTGCCGTTGGCGATGAGGATCGCCTTCGTGGCCGCGCTGGGGTCGCCCATCCGGGATCCTGAGTCCCCGCGCAGAACCGTGTTGCTGTCGGCCATGTCGCCTCCCGGTCACGCTCCCTTGCGGTGGTCCGTCCAGGGAGCTCCTATGAGTGCCCGCGCCGCGTCCACGACGTCCTCGACCGCGCAGGGGCGGCGAAGGATCGACAGGACGGGACCGCCCGGGTACTCCTTCCTGATCTTCAGCTCGTCCCCACCCGCCAGAACGATCACGCCCGGAGGCGTCACCCTCCGCGCGACCAGTTCCAGGATCGCCTGGAGCGCCCCCAGCCCCACCGAGGCGGAAACGATCACCAGGTCGTACGCCCGCTCCAGCACCCGGCGGCATCCCTCGCGGGGTTCGGCCACCAAGTTAAGATAATACCCCGCCTCCTCCAGCGCCAGTCTGATCGACGGGCCCCAGAATTCATCTTTGTCCACGACCAGGATCTTGCGCTGCCGGGCCAGACGCGTCGCCGGACCCTGCTCGGACTGCTTCTCTTTGGCGGCCATACATCCCTCCTTGAACTGCCCCCAGGGGCCCCGGCCCGCCCTTCCTGATGGGATGATATTGCATAAGTGATGGGTTGTCAACAACGGAGAGGAATCAGGGGCGCGCGGAGCCCCGCTTGAAGATCGACCCAACCCGCGATCCCGCCCCGGCCAGGACCTTCTGCCCCTGGTCGCGGGCGAAGATCCCCGTCTTCACCCACTCGTCGCCGGGGATCATGAACCACGCGGTGCCCAGGATCACCGCCATCGACAGGCCCAGGACGGAGACTGTCTGGACTACCCGCGCGATTCCGCGGCCCGCCGCCTGAGCCAGGCCGGTCCGCCTCTTCCCCAGCAGCGCCCGCAGGCCCAGGACGGTGAAGATCAGCGCGAGCGCCGCGACCATGACCGCAGCGCCGATCGACATCCCCAGGAACACCACCGCCTGGACGCCGATCGGCGCCTGCAGCTTGACGTGGGGATGGGAGCGGAGGAACCAGCTCCCGCCGAGATCCATCGCCATGATCAGGAGCTGGCCGGCCAGGAGGCCGGTCAGGAAGCCGCGGCGCCGCTTCCGCTTCTGGAGGAGCGAAAGGTTGTAGCGGCGTTCGGTGGCGGACGGGACCGCCGTGGGAGTGACCATTTTTCCGTGAAAGGGAAGACGGAAGTGGTCGGGGATGGGGAGCGCGCCCTTGGGGTCCGGGAGTTCCTTCGGCGGGGCGACCGGATCCCCCGCGGGGAGCGGTTCCTGAGGCGTTTCGGGCTGCTCCATCACCTACATTCTAGACGATACTGAGTCAGAAAAGCGTGATTGTCGCCGCTGCTGCTCGTCAGCTTCCGGAGGAAGAGTGAACGACTACGTCATGTCCGTCATCCTGGGAGTCGTCGAAGGTCTGACGGAATTCCTGCCCGTCAGTTCCACGGCCCATCTGCGGATCACGCAGGCCCTTTTCAGGCTTCCTCTGGACCAGCCTTACTGGAAGATGTACAGCGTCGTCATCCAGCTGGGTGCGGTCCTGTGCCTGCCGTTCTACTTCCGCCACCGCCTCAGGACTTTCCTCGCCCTGCGCGGGGGGCCCTGGAGTTCCCATCCGGCGACCCTGGTGCTGGTCGCCTTCGTCGTCACCGCCCTTCCGGCGTTTCTCCTCACGAAGCTGATCGGGAAGAACCTCGAGGATCTCTTCGTTATGGGGAGCGCCCTCCTGCTCGGCGGCGTCGCGATGGGGCTCGTCGACCTCTGGAAGTCGCGCTGGGAGAAGGCCGGACCGAGCGCCCCGGGCAGCACGATCCGGACCTGGTCGATGGAGACGATGAGCCTGCCGCAGGCGGTCTGGATCGGGGCCTGCCAGATCCTTTCGGCCGTCTTTCCCGGCACGTCGCGGTCGATGTCCACCATCGCGGCCGGCCAGATCGCGGGACTCTCCCGCGCCGCGGCCCTGGAATTCTCCTTCTTCCTGTCGATTCCGACGATGTGCGCGGCCACGGGCTACGAGCTGCTCAAGACGCTGCTCGGGAAGACGGCGGCCGTCCAGATGGACTTCCACGGCTGGTTGGTCCTGGCCGTCGGCCTCGTGGTCTCCTTCGTGGTCGCCTACGCCAGCGTGGCGGCCCTGATGGCCTGGGTGCGGAAGCACGGCTTCCTCCCGTTCGCGGTCTATCGCGTCGTGGTCGGGATCGCGGTCCTCGCCTGGGCGGCCCAGCGACCTTGAGAAAATCTCGCCGGATGCTCAAGGTCGGGGCCCGGTCGGCCGATACTGATCTGGATCGCGGAGTCGCTGTCGCCGCGGTTCGAGGAGTCCGGGTTTGGTGGGGTTGATCTACTTCGCATAGATCGAGGGGTCGACGTGGGCAAGAAAAGCGATCCGCTGGCGTCGAAGGTTCCGGTGCGGGAGAAGCTGAAGGAGCTGGGGGGCCTCTTCTTCTTTCTCTGCGCGATGTTCGTCTTCATCTCGCTCGTCACCTACGATGCGGGCGACATCCGTGAAATCCGCTACCCCGCCAATTCGCCCCTGCACAACAAGGGCGGCGCGATCGGCGCGCGCGTGGGCTATGCCCTGCTGTCGGGCTTCGGAATCGCCTCCTACCTCCTGGTCTTCTTCATCGGATTCTGGTCCTTCGTCGTCTTCTTCCGCCGCAAGCTCGACGGCCTCTATGTCAAGCTGGTCG
>DATGFI010000667.1:0-2385 GCA_035309205.1 Planctomycetota bacterium
GGCCGGATGGAATGGGTCGTCCTCGACTGGAACGTTCCCGCCCACCGCTTCTACCGGAAGATGGGCGCCAAGCCTCTGGACGACTGGATCACCTACCGGCTGCCTCTTGGCCCCGCAGGTCGGTGATCACGCCGCGGGCCAGCCAGAAGCCTCCGATGGAAAGTCCCAGGACGGAGCCTGCGGCCAGGACATAAAGGCAGAGGGATCCCCAGCCATTCCAGTAGCGGAACTCCACGTGATGGACGCCGGGGAGGAGCGGAACGGCCTTGAAGGCCAGGTTCGCCCGCGCAATGGGAGTCTGCCGGCCGTCCACCCGGGCCGTCCAGCCCTCGTGGTCGGCATCCGCGTAATACAGCCACGACGGGCTCGTGCCTTGAACCGAAACCTCGAGCGTCACGTGGTTGAATCCGAAGGATGTTACGGCAATCGCGCCCTCTACCTTCGCCGCGCTCCCCGCCGGCATCGAGCCCGAGACGATCACCCGATCCGAATCGCGGGGCAACGAAGCCACCGCGTCAGGGGCCCGATCCGATGGAACGATCTCCACTTCCGACGCCGCGCAGATCCGGAGTTTGGGTTTGCGGGCACCCAGCGCGTCCAGAAGCCAATGGTCCCCCTCCGGCAGCAGCGAGTCCTTCGGAAACTGATCGAACGCGACCCCCCGCGATCGGAACAGCTGACTCACTCCGTCGCTCAAGGAGTCCACCCGGAACGTGGGCATACGTGGATCGACGCCGACGAGAGAATACACGTGAGAATAGACGCAGGCATTTTTCCCTCTTTCAGCGGCGAACTGGAATTCGGCGCTGCGATCCTCTTCCTCGTCGCTGGAGGTGCGGAGGGGGCGATAAGCGATCGGCCGCGGCTGATACAGGTGTCGGGCGAGGGACTCCTCCTGGGATGAGGCCCGGGGCCACTGGACGATCTGGAGAACCTTGAAGGAACCGATATCCACCAGGAACGAGGCCAGGAGCGCGGCGGTGTACAGGCGGGATTTACCCAGAAACGGCAGAGTCCTGGCGTTCCAGGCGGCGAGCGCGAATGCCAGCCCGTAAGCAGCGATCCGCACGAGCGGGAGGATCAGGTCGCCGGTCGTTATGTCCAGATTACCCGGGAGTAGGAGATAGCTCCAGGGCCGTTCCGGACGGACGACGGACCACCCCAGATCCCCGAGCGCCAGAAGCCCCGCCAACGCAAATAAGATCCGGTTTGCAAGTCGTCTGGCCACAGATGGCGGGACCTCCGGAGCCTGCGGCGGACCTTGAAGCAGGGCCTCCAGACCGAAACCCGCCATCAGGAGGACGAGATACTTGGCTTGGCCAAAAACCAGGCCGATGTGGCGATAGTAGGCCATTCCCGGGAAGAAGTAGGACGCTCTAGCGACGACCCCGCCGAAGGAGAAGAGCCCCAGGAAGACGGCCATCGATGCGATGGCGATGAACTCGCTCCGCCGGCACCGGCTCAGCGCGAGGAAGGCGAGCGCGAGGGGAGCGAGGCCGACGTAGAAGGTCAGGTCGCCGTGCGTGTGGGCCCCGGTGAGGAAGACCTTTGCAAGGTTGGGAAGGGTGGAGACTCCGTTGTACTCGAGGAAAAAGTGGAAAAGGGCTTTGCCCGTGACCGGGTCTCGACCCACGGTGTAGAAGTGCTGCCCGCGCAGGCTCGTCCAGTATCCCCCGACGTGCGCCGCCGCAAGGATGACGACGAAGACGGCGAGCGGGACGTCGCCGAGGGCGAATCGGATGCGAGGAAGGGGGGCGTTCCGGGACCACATCAGGGCGGCGCAGAAGACGGTCAGCAGCATCGCCATCATCGGGGGATAGTAGGGGACATTGCCGATCGCCGAAGCGACGCAGAATAGGGAAGCCAGCAGCAGCCAGCGGAAGCGCCCGTCTCGAGAGAATCGAACCAGGGAATCGAGAATGAACGGAAGCAGGTAGAACGTATGGAAGTTCGCGTCAAGACTGGAAAGCCAGGAAAAACTGAGCACGGCTCCGAGATTGACAAGCGCGGTCGCGGCGGGGTCGCGGAACAGAAGCGCGGACAGGCGCAAGGAGCCTGCCACGAAGAGCAGGAATTCCAGGAGGACGACGATCTTGAAGAGGATCATCGTGCTGGTGGGGACGAGCAAGCTTGCCGCCAGCGATGCCGCGTAGGCGAGTGGGGTCACATTCAGCAGAAGCAGAAAGCTGCCATTCCCGTAGCGCCCATAGGGGAGCCATTGGGGAATCTCGCCTTCGGAACAGAGTCCCGCCGTCAATACATGGAGCGCACTGTGCGTTTGCCGCGCATCATGGGACGGCAGGACGGAGGATCTGAAGTCTGGGAGCAGGCTCGCGACGGCCAAGACGACGATCCCGGCCATCACCGCCTGGAGAGGAGTCCGGC
>DATGFI010000668.1:0-3177 GCA_035309205.1 Planctomycetota bacterium
AGCTATATCAGGGCCAAGGATCTGCCTCAGGTCGCGCCGATGCTGGCGGATCTGTTGAAGTCCCCCGACGACTCCGTGCGCGACACCGCCCTCGAGATGCTGGGCGTGCTTCAGGCGAAGGAATACGCTCCTCGCATCGCGGATCTCCTGAAGGATGCGAATCCGCGGGTCGGCGCGCATGCGCAAACGGTACTGGTGCTGCTCGGGGCGAAGGAGTTTTCCCCCCGGGTGGCGGAGCGTCTAAAGGACCCTGAGCCGTCGGTGCGCGAGTCCGCCGTCGAGGCGTTGAGAAACCTGCAGGCGACGGAGTTCACGCCTCAAATCGCCGCGCTTCTTCAGGATGAAAACAGCAGCCTCTCCGTGGAGGTGATCCGGACGCTGGAGGAATTCCAGGCCCGGGAGTTCGCCCCGCAGGTGGCACGGTTACTCAAGCATGAAGACGAGGACCTGCGCCAGGAAGCGATCCGGGCGCTCGGGAATCTGGGAGCCAAGGAATTCGCTCCTCAAGTGGCGGTCTTTCTGAAGGACGAGAGCTTCAACCTGCGCGCCCACGCCGCCGAGGCAATCGGAAATCTTCAGTCGCCGCAGTTCGTCGCTGCCCTGGTTGAGCTGCTCAAGGACGATTGCTGGTGCGTGCGCGCTCCGGCGGTCACTGCACTGGGGAAACTTCAAGCCAAAGAGCTCATCCCGAAGCTGTTCGAAATGTTCAAGGGTCAGGGGGAGTTCTGGACTGTCAGCTGGATGGCGGCGAAGGCCCTCGTCGAGCTTCAGGCGAAGGAACTGGCCCCCCGTGTAGCCGATTTCCTCAAGGATCCCGACGGCGGCCTGCGCCGGCGGGCAGCCTACACCCTCGGGGGACTCCAGGCCAAAGAGTACATCCCTCAACTGGCGGAGCTCCTGAAAGATCCGGAGCCCTATGTGCGCGGAGCCGCGATCGTGGCACTGGGCAAGCTCCAAGCGAAGGAATTCGCACCCCAGGTGGCGGAGTTCCTGAAAAGCCAGGACGAGTACATCCGCCTGCAGGCGGCTGGGGCGCTGGGAGCCCTTCAGGCCAAGGAGTTTGTGGAGGCGCTGCTCCGCCTGCTGGCGGATGCCAACGAGGACGTCCGGGGATGGGCGGCCGTCTCGATCACCGAGCTGGGGCGGCAAGAGGCGGTTCCCAAGGAACTCAACCAGGAGATCGGCCGTCTATTCCGCAAAGACTCCGAGTGGTCCCGGCCTCGCCTACGGGCGGTCCTGGTCCGGCTGGGATTCGGGGAAGCGGAGCTACGGCACCTCCAATACTCCCGGCGGGATTAGGAGGGCCTCCACGCTCTTTCAGCCCCCGCCAGCATCGATCGGGACAACGCCATCACCCTCTTCCCAACGCTGATCCCTGCACATTACCGGTTAGCGTCCAGTAATTACCTGACGCCAATAATCCTCATGGAGTGTGGGTGGTCATACGTCTAGCGGAACTTGAATTCGGGTGCAAGCAGCGGGACGACGTTCGGTAGGAGGGTTACTTTCCCCGCTGAACCTTCGGGTCTTGCGTCTGGGCGTTCGCCCACCATTCCTTCCAAAATGGGACGGCGTCACCATCCCGGATGACGCGGATCCGGTCGTCTTCCAGCACCAGGGTGTACGAACAAAACTCCAGTTCCTTCTGAACAACGTCCAGCAAAAGCGATTGCTCTTCGTAGCATCGAATCTGGTGTCGGCGGGTCGGCCAGGTCAGCGAGAGTCGCGAAGGTTCGGCGAGCTCAAGCCCGAGGCCGAGCGTCTGGGCCACCTGCTCCATCACCTCACTCCGGAGCACGCTCCGGGACTTCGGAAATCTCATTTCCCGCATCCGGGCCCACAGGAGGGGGCGCCGGAGGGCGTTCAGGCTGAGCAGACCGCTCGTGTTGCCATTCGCGGCCTCCGACAGGATGATCGGTACTCCCTTGGACGAGCCCAGCCGACAGAGCGCCTGGGCGGCGGCCATCCGAGTCTCCATCGAACCCAGCTCCAGAAGCTTTTCGATGTCCGGGAGGTACTCGCGCGCGCCGAGATTCGCCAGGATCTCCGGGACCGAGTAGGTCTGGGCGCTGTCGACCAGGCCGCCGAGCCCCGTGCAGTAGACGACGGCGGGAATCCTCCCCCGGTCCTCCAAGAGGACGGTTTTGTCCTCGGAGGCGAAAGGGGCATCCTCGGACGTCAGGATAGAGACCAGTTCGGGGATGATCGACGGATCCCTGAACTGCTGGAGCGCCTCAAGGACGGAATCGATGGTGCCGACATGGGTCCGCCTGAGCTCCGCCAGGAGTTCGGGTATCGCCTCCCTGGCGCGGAGTCGGAGGAGCGCCTCCACGACCTCTCCGGGAGGACCCCCACTATGGAAGACATCCGATGGATACTCTCGGAGGATTCTCCGGAGTCGAGGGATCGCTTCGGTCGCTTGAAGTCGTCCCAGGGCATCCGCCGCGCTGGCCAGGACAAAGGAATGGGGATCTCCGAGCAGCTTGAGAAGATCCGGAATGGATTCCCGGTCGCCGAGTTCTCCCAGCGCGACCGCCGCCTGTGCCCGGAGGGGGGCGTAGCGGTGCTTCAAGAGTTTTCTCAGATCTGGAATGAGATCCCGGGCTTCGAGGAGCCCGAGAGCGTGAGGGATTTCTTCAGTGACGTAGCCCGCGAACACGTAATCCTCGCGCTCCCCTATATGTCGGAAGACGGTCCGTGCGGTTTGCGGGGTGCCCAGCACCGCGAGCGCCAGCAGGGCTTCCGATCGAATCCTCCCCGCTTCATACTGGATTTCCAGCGCGGGGAGCGCCTCGCGGGCCCGGAGGATTCTCAGGCACGTGCAGGCCGCCGAACAGACGTCGGGGTCCGGATCATCCAGGAGTTGGATCATCGTGGGGATGCTGTCGCGATCTTCCAACTCTGCGAGGGCCCCGACAACGGCGGTCCGAACTTTGCCCTCCCGATCCTGAAGGAGCGGCCGGAGGAGCGGAAGAGCTGCCCTGGCGCTCAGGCTTCCCAACGCCTGGACGGCGGTCTGTCGTACCTCGGCATCGGAACTCTTGAGCAGAAGCGCGATCTCGCCTACCGTCTGGGGCGCGTCGAGGGACGAAAGGGCCCTTATGGCGTCGCTCTGCCGGCCGGGCCTGTCCGATTTCAGAAACGGGAGGAGATCGGCGATCGCATCGCGATTCCCTA
>DATGFI010000669.1:0-2115 GCA_035309205.1 Planctomycetota bacterium
CCTCTGCTTTCGCTCTGGAAGGAGCTCGACGCCATCAAGGAAGAAAAAGCCGACAAGGGCGGCGGGCTGGGCGTCGGCGGCATCGGCGGCGGCATCACCGGTACGGGCGGCGTGGGCGCGAGCATGCAGGAAGAACAGCTCAAGCGCAAGCACGACCTGACGCCGGCCGTGGAATCGGCCCTCACCAAGATCACGGGCGAGGACTTCAAGGACCTCCGGGCCGCCAATGACTGGTGGCGGAAGAACAAGGGCACCTTCAAGGACCTCGAATAGTTCCTGTACTTTTTCTGCGCAACCCGATAACCTATAGTTGCGTTACCCATAATGGGTAGACTCTTCGGAGGCGTATCGATGTCCAAGTCACTGGCGACCCTGGGATTCCTCCTCGCCGGCCTGCTCGCGGCCCGGGCCGCGGATGACAACAAGGAGGCCGAAGAAGCGATGCAGCGCTTCAAGAAAGGCATGGCCAATCCTTCGGCTCCCGCGCGCGCCGCCGCCGCAGCCGATCTGGCCCGCACGCCCTCCGAGAAAGCCGCGGTCGCCCTCGGCGGACTCCTGGGGAGTGAAGCCGACCCGGTAAAGATGGCCGCGGCCGAAGGCCTTGGCAACTTCAAGGATTACAAGAAGGTCGCTACGCCCCTCCTCCTGGCCGGCCTCAACGCCAATGCCAAGGATCCGAAGGTCATGGAGGCGATTTTCAAGGGTCTGGGAAAGCTGGATGACGAGTCCTCCCTGTCCACCATCCACCAGTATTTCGATGACAAGGAGGCGGACATCGCCAAGGCCGCTCTGATGTCCGCGGCGGAGATCCGCAATGTCAGCTCGATCGATCTCATGATCACCCTGATGAAGAAGTACGAGAAGATCGACGAACAGTCGAAGAAGAGCGGGGGCGGCTACGGCGTGCCGTACGGCGGCCAGGACCCCAAGGGAAAGCTTGCGAAGGACGTGCTCCCCACGATCATCAAGGCCCTCCAGGCCATCACGCACGAAAAGTGGGCCACCACCAAGGAGTGGGAGATCTGGTGGAACAGGTACAAGGCGACCTTCAAGATCGACAAGTAATCCCGCTTCCCCTATAGTCTTCGGGGATGGGCATCCGTCGGCGGATCCTCCTGTCCTTCCTCGCGCTGTTCGTGGGAGTGCTCGCCGCGGCCGCCGCGCTCTCGACGATCCTCATCGCCAACGCCGTCGATCACCGCCTGTCCGTCCAGACGCAGAACCTCGCCGCCTTGATCGATCGGATGCCCCGCGCCTCGGGATTCGAGGAGAACCTCCGGCGCCTGATGACGCTGCACGGGGCGGAGTCCCTCAAGGTCGGGACCGTTTCGGTGGGGCTCACGGAAGGCCGCGCCGCCGGGGAAAGGGTCTACCGGGCCACGACCAAGGTGGGAGAGCTGGAAATCGCCTACAGCCCCGAGGTTATGTCCCGCGAAAAGGCGGAGGCCGTGAGGCCCTTCCTGGTCATGGCCGCCGCGGGAGGGATCCTCGTGGTCGTTCTGGCTTCGATCACCGCGGGGACGATCGCGCGTCCGCTGGAGCGCCTGGCAGAGCAGACCAAGGCGCTTCCTTCCGGCGAAGTGAAGCGGGTCGGCGGCGGAGCCGAACTTGACCATCTGGTGGAGGCGATGAACCGAATGCTGGCGGAGGTCCGCCGGTCGGAGCGCCTGGGCGTGATGGGCCAGATGGCCGCCGGGGTGGCCCATGAGATCCGAAATCCGCTCTCCTCGATCAAGATGACCGTGCAGATGCTCCGCGAAGGCGCGAAGGACGCCGAAGCCTACGACCTGGTGCTGCGCGAGATCGAGCGTCTCGAGCTGATCGCGGCCGAACTGACGGGCGCATCGCAGCCGCTTCGCAAGGAGACGGTGAAACTGGACACCGTCGTCGACGACGTGCTAGAACTCATGCGCCGCCGCCTTGAGCACCTGGGCGTCCAGGTGGAGCGGTCCTTCGCGCCGGCGAAAGAGGTCCCGGTCGATGTCGCCCGCTTCAAACGCTGCGTCATGAATCTCGTTCTGAACGGCGCCCAGGCCATGCCCGCCGGAGGTCCCCTCCGCGTCGCGGTGGGGCCTCGAAACGGGAAGGTGAGATTCTCGGTGACCGCCGCGGGTG
>DATGFI010000670.1:0-5803 GCA_035309205.1 Planctomycetota bacterium
CCCAGCCTTCTCCAGAGCGTCGTAGAGGTTGTGCGCCGTTTCCACGATTTCGAGCTTCTTATGGTCGAGCGAAACGATCTGGACCTGGTAGGGAGCGATCTCCTTGGGCCAGAGGATTCCGGCGTCGTCGTGATGGTTCTCCACCGCGGCCGCCAGAATGCGGTTCACGCCGATGCCGTAGCAGCCCATCACCATCGGGTGAAGCTGGCTCTTGTCGTCGAGATAGACCGCGTTCATCTTCTTCGAGTACCGCGTGCCGAGCTTGAAGACGTGGCCCACCTCGATTCCGTGGGTGAACCCGAGCGGGGCGCCGCAGCGCGGGCACGCGTCGCCCGCCACCGCCATGCGGAGATCGGCGATCAATGCGGGCCGGTAGTCCCGATTGATGTTGACGTTCGTGTAGTGCAGATCGCGCTTGTTGGCGCCCGTGACGACATTCGTGAGCGGCACGACGGCGTGATCGGCCAGGATCTTGAGCTTCAGGTTCACGGGGCCGGAGAACCCCAGAGGGCCGCCGGTTTCGCGCTGGATCTCCTCCGGCGTGGCCATCTCGAGGGTCTCGGCCTGGGCGGCGCGGCGGAGCTTGGGTTCATTGACTTCATGATCGCCGCGGACCAGGGCCGCGATGAAGCCGGCATTCGTCCGGTAGATCAAGGTCTTCACCAGCTGCCGGGGGGGCACCTTCAGGAATTCCGACACCTGCTCGATCGTGTGGGCACCCGGGGTCGGAATCTCCTCCAGCGGCAGGATCTCGCGGGTGTCCTCACCTGTCGCGCTGCTCTTGGCCGGAGGGCACTCCGCCTTCTCCTTATTGGCGGCGTACTTGCACTTGTCGCACGTCACCACCGAATCCTCGCCGAAGGGCGAGACGGCCATGAACTCGTGGGAGACGTCGCCGCCCATGACGCCGGTGTCGGCCTCGACCGGCATGAACTTCAGCTCGGCGCGCGTATAGATGCGGACATAGGCGTCGTACATCGCCTGGTAGGACTTCCCCATGCCCTTCTCGTCCGCGTCGAACGAGTAGGCGTCCTTCATGATGAATTCTCGGGTTCGGATGATGCCGTGTCGGGGCCGGGCCTCGTCGCGGAATTTTCCCTGGATCTGGTAAAGCGTGATCGGGAGCTGACGGTAGGACTTCACCTCGTTCCGGACGATGTGCGTGATCACTTCCTCGTGGGTCGGGCCCAAGACGTTGAGCGCGCCCTTGCGGTCCTTCAGCTTCATGAGCGTATCGCCCATGAGCTCGAAGCGGCCGGTTTCCTGCCACAGCTCGGCCGGGTGCAGGGTGGGCATGAGGAGTTCGACGCCGCCGGCCCGGTCCATCTCCTCGCGGACGATGCGCTCGGCCTTGCGGAGCGCGCGATAGCCCAGGGGCAGGTAGCTGTAGCTTCCGGCGGCCAGCTGGCGGATGAGGCCCGCCCGGACCATCAGCTTGTGGCTGGGGCTTTCGGCATCCGAGGGCGCCTCGCGAAGCGTGGGAATGAACGTTCTTGTCCAGCGCATAGTGTGGCGGTTATATCACACGCGCCGGGACGCGGCAAGCAGTCGCGGGTCCTACCTGCTCATCTCGTGGGCCGTCTCCACCTTGAGCTGCGCTTTCAGATCCAGGTCGTCGCCGCCGCCCTGATTGGGGATCGAGGCGCTGACCTTGACCTTCAGCAGGCTGTGGGACTGGAGGGCCCGGTGCTTGGTGAGCGAGAAGGTGGTCTTGCCCTCGCCTTCCCCCTCGGTCTTGATTTTCGCCTCGATGCCGGCGGGCGGTGCCTCTTCCTTCTCGCCGGGGAGCCGGCCGACCGCGTACTTCGACTTCACCACCACGCAGTCGTCGTCGCCCTGCTTCTCGATGGAGTCGATCGTGTTCGTGGAGCGGATCTTGATGTCGACGTTGCCCCCCACGCCGGGCATGCCCAGCTTGAGTTCATCCTTCCACGAATCCCCCTTGCCCACCTTCTCCTTGGGCAGAGGGCCCATCAGGCCGTTCAGGGAGCGGAAGGCGGACTCCATCTCGCCCAGGCGTCCCGAGCCTTCGGTAATCGACACCTTGCCGAGAGTGTCCACCGACAGCTTGAGCGTCGTGCGAACCATCTTCGCCAGCGTGTCCTGGAGGTCCCCGAAGCTCTGCAGCGCCGGATCCTCCTCTTCCTTCTTCTTGGGTTTCTCGGCGACCGCCTTGGCGGCGTCGTAATCGAAGTCGATGTCATTGACCATGACATGGCCCTTGGCCTTGGCGGTCCTCCAGGTGCCCACCAGCAGGGCGGTCCCGCTTTCGGCGACGTCGGTCACTTCCACGTCGATGAGGGCCTCGAATTTCACGTCGATGGGATCCTCGGGCACGACGCCCTGGAGAATCTCCGGAACCTTATCGAGGCGCACGCTGAGGTTGTGGACGAGCTTATAGGAGAATTTCTCCCCTTTCTTGAAGGCATAGCGGAGCTCCAGCTTCGTGTCCTGGTCGGCCCGTGCGGTCAGACCGAGCGCGAGAATGAGCCCCGTCATCAGCGTGCATCTCATATCGATTCTCCTGTGTCCCTTCCGCCCCTTGGGACAGGCGGCCCCCGGACTTTGTTCGGTTCACCGGAACCGATGGTGCTAGGGGGGCGTCCGTATATAATAGGGTGCGCCTGATGCGGAAGACAGAAAAGTCCGTCCTGGCCGCCTCGCTGCTCCTGGCCTGTGCCGGATCCCTGGCGGCACAGCAGATCGACGACGGCCATCGCGCCGTCTACAAGAAGGTCGTCGACTCGGTGGTCGCCGTCCGCGCCATGGCGCCGCTCGGCGAGCGCTCCGGCAGCGGCGTGATCCTGACGAGGGAAGGCCTTCTCCTGACCAGCTACGCGGCCTGCCCCGACGGCGCCACCAACATCCGCGTCTGGGTCAAGGGACCGCGGCTCTATACCGCCGAGATTGTCGGCACGTCCAAAAAGGACGAGCTCACCCTGCTCCGCATCAAGCCGCGGGGGGAGCTCAGGCCCGTCGAGCTGGGCGAATCGAGCGCCCTCAAGCTGGGAGAGGTTTCCTACACCATCGGCAATGCCGCCAACTCGATCATTCTCGATGACCAGCCGTCGTTCAATGTCGGCGTCATCAGCGCAGTCTACCGCCTGGCCGATGAACGAGCGAACTCCACCTATACCGGCCCGGTCCTCGAAACCACCGCCGCAGTCAACGTCGGCATGGAAGGGGCGCCATGCCTCAACGCCGACGGGAAGATGGTCGGCTTCGTGACGCTCAACTATTCCCCCCACCGCTTCCTCGGCACCGCGATCCCGCTCGACGAGATCAAGCCCGTGATCGGACGACTGATGAAAGGCACGCCCGAAACCGCCGAGACGACGCCGGCCGGCGAGGGCTGGATCGGCATCGCGGTCAAATCGGTGAACGGCCGAGTCCTGGTCGAGAGCGTCGAAAAGGACAGCCCCGGGGATCTCGCCGGCTTCAGCAAGGGCGACGCGATCCTGCAGCTGGGGAATGCCGCCGTCCAGTCGGCCGCCGACTTCGACAAGCGCGTCCGCGAGATGGAAGCTGGCTCGATCGTCTGGATCCGGGCCGAGCTCGCAGGGAAAGTCGAGACCGTCAAGGTGACGCTGGAGAAGAAGAAATGAACCTTCTTCTGGCGTACCTCCTGCTCGCGGCGGGGGAAACCTCCTTCCTGGCACCGGCGGAGGGGGACGACCCCCTGGCCGCGACGCTGGCCAAGCTGCGGCAGGCCGCCGGAAAGTCCGTCGTCGCGATCGAGGTCGAACGCGACAGCGATCCCGACGGCATCACCGGCTCGGGCGCGGTCGCCCAGCACCGGGACTATTACAACCGCCCCAAAGGCCCCACGTCCGGCGTGGTCTATGAAGCCGGCGGCTTCATCCTCACCAGCCGCTTCAACGTCTCCGGAGGGATCCGCAAGAACGGGCTCAAGGTCACGCTCTGGGATGGCCGCCAAGTCGCGGGTGAACTGCTGGGGACCGACGAACAGCGCGACATCGCCCTGGTCAAGATCGCCGAGACGGAGCTCCCGGTGCTCCCGCGCGCCGACTACGCCAAGCTGCGGCCGGGGACCCTGGTCGCCCTCCTGGGACGCTCCCCCGATCCCGGCCAGGCGACCGTCAACCTGGGCATCTTGAGCGCCATGAACCGCATGAACAGGATGTCTGTCCAGACCGATGCCGAAATGAACTACGGCAACGCGGGAGGGCCCCTCGTCACGCTGAGCGGCGAGCTGATCGGCGTCGCCTGCAACATCAAACCGGAGGCAGTCTGGGGTCAGTCGGGCGGCGTGGGGTTCGCCTGCAAAACGGCGGAGATCGACGGGCTCCTGGAAAGGCTGAAGAAGGGCGAGCGGATCGAGGCTCCCAAGCAGCCCTACCTGGGAATCCGGCCCGGCGAGGGCAATCCGGACGTCGAAGGCATCCAGATCGCGGACGTCATGAAAGACTCGCCGGCGGAGAAAGCGGGCATCAAGAAGGAAGACGTGCTCGTCGAGCTGGCCGGAGTCATGCTGACGGATTTCGAGTCGCTGAAGGAAGCCCTGGAGTCCCACAAGATCGGCGACGAAGTGATCCTGAAGGTCATGCGCAAGGCCAAGGACGGCTGGCAGGAGAAGTCCTTCACCCTCAAGCTGGAAGGGAAGGCCGAGCAATGACCCTCGCGCTGGCGCTCTCGCTCTTCCTGGCTCAGGATGCCGAGAAGATCCAGGATCTCCAGGCGAAGCTGCACGCGGTCGTCGAGAAGGTCAGCCCCGCCTACGTCTTCTTTGGCAACGGCTCGGGCGTCTGCATCTCGCCCGACGGCTACGCGCTGACGAACTTTCACGTTTCCGGAGACCGGCAGGGCCAGCGCGTCCGGATGCCCGGCGGCCGTCAGTTCCTGGCGGACATCGTCGGATTTGATCCGCTGGGCGACATTTCGCTGTGCAAGCTGCGAGACGCGAAGGACTTGCCCTTCTGCGAGCTGGGAGACTCCGACGCGCTTGAGATGGGCCAGCACGTCATCGCGGTCGGCAACCCGTTTCTCCTGGGCAACGGGAGCTGGGAGCCGACCATCACGTTCGGGATCGTCTCGGCCCTTCACCGGTACATGGACAATCCGGGCTATTTCGACGCGATCCAGACGGACGCGCAGATCAATCCGGGCAATTCGGGCGGCCCGCTGATCACGATGGACGGCAAGGTCGTGGGCATCAACGGCCGAATCGACATCCGGCGTTTCATGAACCGGGTGAACACCGGAATCGGCTACGCGATCCCGTCGCGGCAGATCCAGCGGTACATGGAGGCGTTCAAACGCGGGGGCCGGGTCTTCGAAGGCTTCATCGAAGGAATCGAGATCGGAGAATGCGGCGACGCGCGCTATGACAACGTCGGCGAGTACGGAGACGGGGTCTTCGTGGCGCGGGTGGACGCCGGGCTGCCCGGCGGCAAGGCGGGGTTCGAACCTGGAGACATCATTTTCGAGGTCGAAGGCTACCGGATTTCCAATGCCAACCGCTTCCACGGGGTGGTCAGCAACTGGCCGGAGGGAGCGACGGTGCGCCTGAAAGTCCGGCGCAAAGCCGAGGAAAAGGAGCTCAAGGTTTTTCTCGGCGATCCGGCGAAGATCCTCGAACGCAAGCGGGCGATGGATGCGACCGACCTGGGCTTCACGGTGAACGCGAAGATGGTCGTGGGCCCGGTGGCCCCGGGGAGCGCCGGGGCCAAGGCGGACCTCAAACCCGGCGACGTGTTGATGAGGGTCGACGGACGCCGGGTGGGCAGCTGGACGGAGTTCCGGGCATGCTTGCGGCCGGGAGCCGAGATGACGCTTACGGTCG
>DATGFI010000671.1:0-2262 GCA_035309205.1 Planctomycetota bacterium
GCCAGCCTTCGGTATTCGCGGATACGCCGAATCTTGTTGCGCTCTTCATTCTCCAAGGTCTGCGGAGGTAAATAAGGTCCTGAGGTTCTTATCACGTCTGGTGGACCCCAAAGTTCCCTATGTTTTTCAAGGAAGCGCTCGAAGTCCACTCTTGCGAGAGACAAGTCAGGCCCGGGTCTGGCCCCCTCCTCTACCTCGCGAGCGCGTTTGATGAGTTGACTGTACGTCGTGGGAAGCTCATTCCAGGTGGGCCGAACGAGGAGGAAAAGAAAGGATCCATCCCAGGAGAACAGGATCCTATAGGCACTTCCGCCCGGGAGAGTGATCCGGGCCGCCCAAAGGTGCGTTGCAGCCTCAGGATGGGAGTCGGGGACACGCTGGTGGGCAAGAATAGCTACATTGGGGTCAAGAACCATGAAAGTGCAGGCCTCGGCCACCACCATCCCGACACTCTCGATCCTGATCTTGTATTTGGAGAAATAGTTGAAAACGTCCTTCGGAACGGCATCCTCGCGACCGAACTCATTACGTGTTACCCGCATAGTGTCATTCTAGGCGCCCGCGGCTAAAATATACGTAAACGTCCAGGTGTGTCACCGTCGGACGTTAACGGTCCAGGGAGGCGTGGCCTCCTCCATACAGAACAGGTTATTGGAAAGTCCTTCAGAGTCCCCCACTCCGCCCCAGGCGGGCCCGCCGGACTGTGGGCGCCTGGGGGGCGCTGGCACGGGCGCACTGGCCCGCGGCTTGCTCACAAGAGTGTGACCGCAACTTCGACGAGAAGAATCTTGCGTGAGTGCTCAGACTTTCTCAAGTGAGTAGAATCATGCGCAGTTCGTGCCGAGTGAGAATCGGGTGCCACGGATTGGGGTCCTATGCGCGGTCACAGCCAGTACCCTGGGACCTCTCGTTCCATCAGGATACTGCCTCCCTCGCTCTTGAGATATGATCCCAGTATGAGGTGTGTCCTCGATAACTCCTCACGCTCTCGATGGTCCAGGATCGCATCGCTAATCCTCCCCCGCTTGCTGTTCTACCCTTTCCTTGCGGCATCGCTTCTAGTGTTTCCAGCAGCTCTTCCTTGGATGATTCTGTGCTGGCTCCTCCTGTACGGGATCCGGCGGATCCAGGGGAAGCCTGGATGGCCGCCCCTCGTACTCTGCATCGGTATCCTCCTCCTTAAGCGGGAGGACTGGGCGCCTGGCCTGATGGCGCTCGGGCTGCTGATGCTCATTACTAGCGCATTGGACTGGATGCAGCGACGGAATAAGGTGTCGAGAAAGATCGCTACGGTCGCAGCCCTTCTTCTTGGTCCGGCGTGGATCGCGATGGCCTGGAATTGGAGCGCGGTCGTCCATACGAGTCGGCGGCCTTCCCTCCTGAACGACCGCCCCATCATCTGCACGGGAGACAGCCTGAGCGTGAACGGCTATCCGAGGGTACTCGAGAAGAGGCTCCGCGTCCCGGTTATCGATCAGGCGCAAGGAGGTATCAATACGAACGAAGGAATCCGTCGTCTTCCTGAGCTTTTAGCCTTGAAACCCCAGGCGGTCGTCATTGAACTCGGAGGGCATGACTCGCTTCAGGGACGAAGCCGAAAGGACACCAAGGAGAACCTCGCGAAGATGATTCGGGCCGTCCGGGAGGCGGGCGCGGAGGTGTTTCTCTTTGAGATTCCGCGCGGTTTCGTCATGGATCCTTACGGCGGGCTGGAGCGTGAACTCGCCCGAGAATATGACCTCGAATTAATCACGGACGGCGCAATCCGTCAGCTCGTCCTATTCAGCCCGTTCATGCCGATAGGCTCCTGGACCGGCCGAATCCTGAGCTACGATGGCCTCCACCCCAACGATGCGGGCAATGAGTTCCTTGCCGATCGTGTTGAAGGCGCGCTCCGCCGAGTGTATGGAGATGCGCTCCGGCGGTGATCCAGTTCTTGCAAGGGGTTGAGAAGCCACCCTCTCTCTTCCGCCCCGCCCCCGGCAGCCCCCCGCCTCCCGGCCGCAGCTGCCGCCGCGCCGCCTGGCGGGCGACCATGGAGGACGGGGCTAAGAGCATTCCAAGACAGTAGGCTCGGTCGAGTTACTGATGCTAGACTGTCCTTCTGGGAGGAGTGCCGTGAAACCGAGGCGGATCGGACTCATGTGGTGGTGGTACGGCGTGTTCTTTCTGCTGTCGCTGATCGTCCTCTGCGGACCGATATGGGTCTGCAGCGAGTGCGGCGGGAGCGGTATCTGCACACTCCCGCTCCCTGCCCCGATT
>DATGFI010000672.1:0-4417 GCA_035309205.1 Planctomycetota bacterium
CGGGAAGACTACGAGGGGTGTCGGAAGCTGGGGAAGGCCGCCGCCCCGGTGCTCGCGACCGCCTTCCGGGAATACTCGGACTTCGACCGGGCCGAAATGGCACGAGTCATGGGGGATCTGGGGGATCCTTCGTCTAGAGAAGTGCTCGTCGACTATCTGGTCGCCCGCCAAGGCCGGCAGGAAGGCCAGCGGGAGCCCCGGGTCCTTGTGGCGGTCCTGGGAGCCCTAAGCCGAGTCGGCGATGAGGCCGCGCTCGCTACCCTGGAAGGGCCGATCCCGAACGCCACTCCCGACGTTTCCAGGGCCGCGGAATCGGCGGCCCAGACGCTTCGCGAGAGACTCGGCCAGAAGCGGTAGCATCGGGCGCTCGGCCAGGCAGGGACCGGAGAGTTTCCTCGATCGCAGTCAATTCTCTTCCATCCCGACGTGCTCCGATCCCCTGGACGCCCAAGGGGCGGTTCCGGCCGGCACCGACCCGTTGGTTCCTGGCCCCACCGGAAACTTTCGCGACCCAGTGGACGGGAACTCGGGACCCGGGAT
This sequence comes from Planctomycetota bacterium, assembly GCA_035309205.1. GTDB lineage: Bacteria > Planctomycetota > MHYJ01 > MHYJ01 > JACPRB01 > JACQFK01. The sequence goes on from DATGFI010000672.1 coordinate 541, forward strand.
TGGACGAGAGAACCCGAGGCGGTGCGGCAATGGCGTGTCGTCCGCGCCTTGAGGTTACCCCGACGCGTCGATAGACTCCGGGTATTGAAGAACGCAAGATCTTCCCTGAGTAGACTGGAGCGGGCTCTGGGCGATGAAGATCGGCTGGAATGGTACCGACTCAGTCCGCAGGAGCGATTCGTCGAATCGCAGCGGCTCTGGGCAAACTTCCTCGCATTGGGGGGAACTTGTGACCCTGAGCCCGATTCACAGAGTCCTTTCCACGTTTCGTCGACGGAAGGTCCGGGCGCTGCTGATGGGGGGGGCAAGCCTGCATCCTGTACGGAGCCGCCGAGTTCACCCGCGACGTGGATCTCGCCGTCGCCGTTGATCCCCCGAACCTGAAGCGCCTCCAGGCGGCTCTGCGCGACCTCCGGGCCGAGACCATCTACCTTCCAGAGCCTTCCAAGTCGGTCCTCCGTCGCGGTCATGCCTGCCCATTCCGGTCCCAGTCTCCCGGCCTGCATCGACTTCGAATCGACGTCATGGCTCGGATGCGCGGCGTCGATCCCTTTTCCCGACTCTGGAAGCGCGGCGAGCAGATCCACCTTCCGGGAGTGGGAATCGTGGCCCTGCTGTCGCTTCCGGACCTCGTTAAAGCGAAGAAAACTCAGCGGGACAAGGACTGGCCGATGATCCGGCGCCTCATTGAGGCCGATGTGGCGCGCCATTCCGGAGGCGCGGATAAGTCGAGAGTCGATTTCTGGATGAGGGAGTGCCGCACGGCCGACGTCCTCCGGGAATTGGCTCGGACCTATCCGGAGGCCGCGCGACGGGCAGCCCCGGGGCGCCCTGCGCTCCGGGCGATCCTTCGGGGGGCCACCTCGAAAGCTGCGGACCTGCTGCGGAAGGAGGAAGATGCCGAGCGAGCCCTGGATCGCCGGTATTGGGCCCCCCTCCGGCGCGAGCTCGAAAGATGGCGCCTCGGACGTTGAAGGCGGGTTGAGGGTCTTCTTGCCGCCCGAGAGGATGAGGTTGATCCCACCTTGGCGCCGACTTTCGGATTGAACATGTCGGCATGTCCATCGAGACGGGGGCGGTTTTTGTTTTTTTGCTTCTGGCTTTCCAGTTCCTTTGCTTCAATCGCACCCGAAGGAGGCGACATGGCGCTTTGGGACATTTGCGCGTACAAGGATGTCTCCACCCACATCACCGGGCTGCCCGCCCTCTCCGGCGGCGGCATCTATACCGGCCACCACATGATTCCCGATCACTGCTGGTACTACACGAAAGGACTGCGAGGGAAGGGGGATCTGTCGGCCTTTCTCTGCCCGACCGTTCACAGCTATAAGGATGACGACGCGCCCGTCATTATCGTGACCGCGGATGCCAACGGGGGAAAGTCCCGGATTCATGGCGTCGTCCATCAGTTCTTCGATCCGGTGGAAGACGGCAAGGGGTCGAGTTGGTCGTACAAGGAGGCGCGTTTGGCCGCCGTTTCGAGCGTGCTGTCCGCCCAGAAGGCGGAGGGGGCCAAGAGTCCCTGGTCTTCCGCCAACTTGATCGCCAAGCTGGACGAATATTTCGTGAAAGTCTGCGGCGTGAACGATGCCACCATGATCCGGGCCGGCGAACACAACGTCTTCCCCAACATTGAGGTCCGATCCTCCGAGCGGAACCCGAAGAAGGCGAAGTTGTTCTAAGGATTGCGAGGACCCGCGCCGGGCTTTCCCGGTTTCCGTGGCACATCGGCCGCCGAAAACCATGTCCCTGGGAAGGCAGTGCCCTTGAGCCTCCTGGGCGATCTCCTGGATCCCTGCGTCCCTCCGCCCGCCACCGGATGCAGGGGAATCTTGGGGAACCTCATGATCAGATCCCCCTCGAAATCCCGCGGCGATCGTGCAATAAGTAACGGACCGGACTGCGGCTTGATACCATGGTCAGGACGATCGGGGAGATATTGGAGAGCCATCTGCATGAGTCCTTCGATTGGGGAAGGGAGTACGGAACACTTCAGCGACGCCGATCTCCTTCAGGTGCTCCTGGAGCAGCTGCCGGACGCCATGTACTTCAAGGATGCGCAGGGTCGCTACGTCCGCATCAACCGGACGCTCGCTTCCTGGTACGGGCTCACGGATCCGGGTCTAGCGGTGGGGAAGATCGAGGCGGACTTCTTCAGTCCCGAGTACGCCAAGGCGACCGCGCTAGCGGAAGAAGAGATCCTGAAGACGGGCTTTCCTCAGGTCGATGTGGAAGAAAAGGTCGTCTGGCCCGGGGGCCGGGTGACTTCGACCTCGACCACCCGGCTTCCCCTTCGGGATCCGGCCGGCCGGACGATCGGGACCTTCGGCATCATGCGCGACATCGGACCTCATCTTCTGGCGCGGAAGGAGATCCGGAACGCGGAGGCGCTCTACCGATCGCTCGTCGACAACCTCCCTCAGAACTTCTTCCGGAAGGATCTGGAAGGGCGCGTCACCTTCGCCAACCGCCAGTATTGCAAGACGGTCGGGAGGTCGCTCAAGGAACTCCTGGGGAAGAGCGACTTTGACCTCTTTCCGGTCAATCTGGCCAAGAAGTACGTGGACGACGACAAGAGGGTCCTCCAGACCGGCGTGCCGCTCGACACGGTCGAGGCCCACCAGCCGCCCGGAAAGGGAACGATCTTCGTCCGGGTGGTGAAGACCCCGGTCTACGACTCGGAGCAGCGGGCGGTCGGAGTCCAGGGGATCTTCTGGGAGGTCCCGCCGGTCAAAAACTCCGCACCCCGCAAGGTCCGGAAGACGGCCCGCCCGGCGAAGAAGAAAGCCAAGTCCCGCGGGCGGAAGAAGTAGCCCCTTTCGTCGGTCTCCAGGACGATCGATCCGAACTCTACCTGAAAAGCCATGAGTTCCGAGGGCGACAGGCCGGTGAAGGATCGTACCGGATCGGATTCTCCAGGTCCGGGAGTGCCGCCTGCTGCCTGGTACCTACATCCCTATCTCCACTTGGCTCTCAATTGCGTCCTCATGACGGCTTCTGAACTTCTCTTGAAGGTGGGAGCGCGGGAAACGGCCGAAATTGCGGCCCCTCGTTGGCTTGCCTGGACGGGCATCATGACGCTCGGCTCCGGATGGGTCATGGCAGGGATTGGAGTTTACATCGTCGCCTTCGTCAACTGGCTCTATGTTCTCCGCTGGGTGCCGCTCAGCATCGCCTACCCCGTGACGAGCGTCGTTTACGTCCTGATCGCGCTGGCGGCCTGGATGCTCCTGGGCGAACAGATCGGGCCTGCGCGGTGGCTGGGCATCGGGTTGATTACTGCGGGAATCGTCTTCTGCGCCAGGCCTGCTGCCGATGCGGAGGAGAGGCTGTGACGCTGTTGACGCTGGGGCTCGTCCTGGTAAGCCAGGTCGCGGCGGTCGCCGGTCAGGTCTTGCTGAAGCACGGAATGAATGCCGTGGGTCAAAAACCCAGGCAAACGGGCAGGATCCTCCGGGGGCTGGGCGGGGGGATTGCGATGCTGACGGTGTGGTTCCTTTTGTGGATGGGACTCCTTCAGAAAATGGATCTCAGCCTTCTCTTTCCGTTTCAGGGGGTCAGCCCTGCGCTCTTGGTGTTGGCGGCGGTGTTCTTTCTGAAGGAGCGCGCGGACTGGCGAACGTGGACCGGATTCGGTCTGATCACCGCGGGAACCGTCCTCGTCGCCTTCAGCAGGAACTAGCGAAGGCTCGCGGACCCGGATGTCCCCTCCGGCGTGGCCCGAGCGGACGAACGCGGAGGCCTCGGTTCGCGGGGACCGGGCGGATCTCCCCTCGAATGAATGATCGAGCCCGGCAGGCGAGGCCTGAACGCTTCCGTGAGAAACGCCTTCTAACAGACGCGGGGGACCATCGGCGGCCAAAGGTCGGGTTGCTCG
>DATGFI010000673.1:0-5970 GCA_035309205.1 Planctomycetota bacterium
TGCTCCGCAGCATCCTCCGCCAGGACCCCGACACGATCCTGGTGGGCGAGGTGCGCGACCTGGAGACGGCGCAGATCGCCGTCGAGGCGGCGCTCACCGGCCACCTGGTCTTCTCGACGCTCCACACCAACGACGCGCCGAGCGCGATCACCCGACTCCTGGACCTGGGGATCGAGCCGTTCCTGATCTGCGCGTCGATCGAGTCGATCGTGGCGCAGCGCCTCGTGCGCAAAATCTGCACCAAGTGCAAGACGCAGATCGCGCCGACGGAAGAGATGCTGATGGAGCTGGGTCTGACGGCCAACGACACCAAGGGGAAGCTCTTCTGCTTCGGCAAGGGCTGCTCGGCCTGCAACAACACGGGATACAAGGGCCGCATGGCGATCTTCGAAATGATGCTGCTGACGGACCGCATCAAAGAGCTCATCATGAAGAGCGCCTCGACGGAGCAGCTTCGGCACGTGGCGCGGGAGCAGGGCATGCGGACGCTCCGCGAGTCGGGACTCCTGGGCATCTTCGACGGCCACACGACGATCGAAGAGGTCGTCCGGGAAACGCTGTTTACGGCCTGATTTCCCGAAGGGCTTCCGGGGGCGGAAATATGACGTGCTCCGGGCATTATTCTTGAATCGCGGGCCCGGAGCCGGGTAGAATTTTGATCACGGCGGGCTTTTGGGGTCGGGGCTGGGTTCTCCATCCCCACACGGGCGGGGCGTCACTCACAAGGTAGGAGGCTGTATGCCCACTTTCACCGTCGAGGCGATGGACGCCAAAGGCAAGCGCATCAAGACCGAGATTGATGCGAAGAGTGCCAACGACGCCATCGCGGCAGCCAAGTCCAAGGGCTACAAGCCCATGAATGTGAAGGAGAAGGCGGGGTCCACCCCGTCGGCTCCCGCGGCCACGGCCACGCCTCCCCCGCAGCAGGCGCCCGGAACCGGGCGCGCCGCCGCGCCCCCGCCGCCTCCGATGCCTTCGGGAGGCCGCTCGAAGAAGGGTCTCTTCCTGGCCGGCCGAGTCAAGCACAAGCAGCTCACCCAGTTCACCCAGCAGCTTTCGGTCCTCATGGACGCCGGCCTCCCCATCGTCCGCAGCCTCAAGATCCTGGGCAACCAGCAGAAGCCCGGCCTCCTCAAGAACATCGTGATCGAGGTTTCCGAGGACGTCGAGACCGGTTCCTCCTTCTCCGAGGCCCTTGGCAAGCATCCGAAGACCTTCGACAAGCTCTACGTCAACATGGTAAAGGCCGGCGAGGCCGGCGGCGTGCTCGACGTCATCCTCCAGCGCCTGGCGACCTTCATGGAGCGCATGGAGGCCTTGAAGCGCAAGATCATCGGCGCGTCGATCTATCCGGCCGTCGTCATCACGATCGCGGTCGCTGTCGTGCTGGCGATCATGACCTTCATCGTTCCCAAGTTCGAGGAGGTCTTTAAACAGGTCAAGGTTCCGATGCCCGGCCTGACCCTCATGCTGATGGAGATCTCCGACTTCATCAAGAACTACTGGTACATCATCGTCGCCTTCCCCTTCGTCCTGTTCTTCACGCTGGGCGCCTGGGGCCGGACGAAGGGCGGCCGTCTCACCATCGACCGCATGAAACTGCATGCGCCGCTGGTCGGCCCGATCATGAAGAAGTCCGTGATCGCGCGCTTCTGCCGCACGCTGGGGACGCTGCTCCAGTCGGGCGTCCCGATCCTGGAGGCCCTGGCGATCGTGAAGAACGCGACCGGCAACGAGGTCGTGTCGAACGCGATCGGCACCGTCCACGATTCGATCCGTGAAGGCGAGTCGATCGCCGAGCCGCTGGCGGCCTGCGGCGTCTTCGACGACATCGTCATCAACATGATCGACGTCGGCGAAGAGACCGGCGAACTGGACAAGATGCTCCTCAAGATCTCCGACAATTACGACGCCGAAGTCGACGCCGCCGTCAGCGCCCTCATGAGCGTCATGGAGCCCATCCTGATCGTCGGCCTGGGCTTCACGGTCGGCTTCATCGTCGTGGCCCTGTTCCTCCCGCTGATCAGCCTCCTGGAAGGCATCGGCCAGAAGAAGCACTAGAAAGGGAAGAGCGCCGGCGGAGTGAGAGACGGTCCGAAGAGTGTCCAAGAAGGCACCCCGGGAGACAGGGGTGCCTTCTTTTTTTTAAGGGGGTAGGGAGATCGCGGAGATCGGCGGGGCGGCCTCCCCCTCCCCGAGCTCCGGAGCTTCCCAAGGTGCGCGATGTCGCTTCGCACCAAGATGGTCCTGTCGATCCTGGTGTTCCTGGTTCTTGTCTTCGGCCTGCTGACGCTGAACCTGTGGCTGGTCGCCGCCGGCCAGGCCGGAGCCGAGGCGGAACGCGACGCCGACCTCACCGCCCGCGTCGTGGGCGACCTGGTCCGCACGTGGACCAGCCGCTTCGCTGCCTGGTCCCCCGACGCCTGGGCGGAGCTCACGCGGAAGCTGGAGCTGTCGGAGCTGATCGCGGAGTGGACCATCGTCGGCCGCGAGGACGGCGGGCTCCGGGTCAAGATCTCGAGCGACCGGGACCCCGAGCGGATCCTGCGCGAGGAGTCCGCCCTTTTCGCCAAGGCCATGAATGAGATCCACGTCGAGCCCGGCGGGAGCCGCCTCTTCGTGCCGATCCTCACGACCCAGGGCGACCGTTTCGCCGCTCGCCTGGACGTCCGGGGCACCGCCGTTCCCGGGGTCCAGATGGCCGGCGCCCTCCGCAGCATCCTCACCACCATGGCCCTGGGCACCGCGCTCCTCCTCCTCAACATCGTGATCCTGACGAATCGACTGGTCCTGCGGCCGCTCGACAGCCTCGTCCAGGCCTCCAACCAGGTCGCCGGCGGCGACTTCACCCAGAAGATCCCCGAGACCCAGACCTACGATGAGATGGGCCGGATGATCGGCGCGTTCAACCTCATGATCGAGAAGATCGCCGGCTATCACGCCAACCTGCAGAAGGACATCCGCATCGCCCAGGGGCGGATCACCCAGACCGAGCGCCGCCTCTTCGCCGCCCAGCGGCTCTCGGCCACCGGCACGCTGGCCGCCGGCATCGCCCACGAGATCAACAATCCCCTGGGGGGGATGATCAATGCCGCCCGGTCGCTCCGAGAAGGGCGCCTTGAGCCCGCCAAACAGGAGGAGTATCTCGAGCTCATCCTCGACGGCCTGGAGCGCGTCCGGGCCATCGTCCAGAAGATCCTGCAGTTCCGGCCCCGAACTCTCGAGCCGCAGCCGGTGCAGATCCATGAGGCCGTGGAGAAGGCGATCGCCTTCATGGCGCACCGGGCGCGGGCGAAGGAGATCACGCTGCGCAACGAGCTTGCGCCCGACCTGCCGCTCGTGAACGGCGATCCCCTGGAGCTGCAGCAGGCCTTCCTGAACATCCTGATGAACGCCGCCGACGCCTGCGTGATGGGGGAGGGCATGGTCACGGTCTACGGACGGGTGTCGGCCGACGGCCTCGTCGTCTCCGTGGCGGACAACGGATGCGGGATGGAGCCGGAGGAGCTTGCGCGCTGCACCGACCTCTTCTTCACGACGAAGGACGTGGGCGAAGGCACGGGCCTGGGCCTGGCCGTCGCCCACAACATCATGGCCAATCACGGCGGCCGCCTGGAGATCGCCAGCGAGCGCGGCCGCGGGACCACGGTCACCCTGTCCTTCCCGCTGGCGACGGGGCGGGTGCCCCTGGCGACCAGGACCAACGCCCCGGGCTAGGCCGGGCACGGACGAGAAGCGGGATGATCAAGACGAACCTGGAGAAGCTGGTGGACCTTGCGGTCTCGGGGCAGGCCGCCGCGCCGGCGGCCTGCGACCCGGGCGAGCGGCCGGTCGTCGACGGAGGATCTTTCGTTCCGCTCCGCACCCCGGGGATCAACTACACCGTGAGGGTGGGCGACTCGGCGTTCGGCTGGGCCGGGGCGCACGAAGTCGAGCCGGGTGTCGCGATCTGGGCCGACTGCGAGGAGTCCCGCGTGGGCCTGAGCACGCTCGCCTGCATCGCGAACGACGCGATCCTGGTCGACGCGAAGCTCGAGGGCAAGGACAAGAAGCTGAAGGCAGCCCTCGGCACGGTGACCGGCGAAGTGTCGACCGGCCGGGTCCTCGTCTCCTTTCCGAAGCGCGTCGTCGATCGCCTCGCGGTCGGCGACCTCGTCCAGATCCGCGCCTCGGGCTCGGGGCTGGAGCTCCTCGACTACCCGGACGTCCGGGTCCTGAACCTGGGGCCGCGCCTCCTGAAGGCCCTCAATCCCTCGGAGAAGGGGGGCAAGGTGCGGATTCCCGTGGCGAAGGTCGTCCCGGGCAAGCTGATGGGGCACGGCGTGGGATCGACCTGCCCGCTTGCGGGCGACTTCGACCTCCAGTCGACCTCGCCCGAGGCGGTGCGGGAGCTCTCGCTCGATCAACTGCGGCTGGGCGATCTGGTGGCGATCGCCGATATAGACTGCAGCCGGGGGCCGCGCTGGCAGTCCGGGGCGACGACCGTGGGGGTCGTCGTGCACGGAGCGAGCCGCCAGAGCGGTCACGGGTCGAGCGTCAACGCGGTGTTGACCAGCCCGAAGGCGACCCTCGAACCCATCAGCACCCGCAAGGCGAATCTGGCGGAGCTGATGGGATTGCAATAGACTGCAGCGTCGTTGCTATTAGAGTCAGGGGCGACCGGCCGAGAAAGGGCTCAGCGTGTCAGAACTGGACGACATCCGGCGGCAGTACGAGTCGGGTCAGTTGGATTCCATCAAAGAGGATCTGAAGCATTTCATCTGCCTGCACCGGCAGAAGATCCTGGCGTATCGCGCCGAGCAGGAGACCAAGGGCCTCTCGCTGCCGGACGACGCGGCGATCAAGTTCTACCTGCTCCGCTACCGATCCATCAATCCCCAGCGCGAGATCCGCGAGCAGCTGGAGGAGATCCAGAGGGAGAAGTGGATCCGCGGCGTGCTGACGGGCTGCGCGCCCGACGACCAGCAGGTGGCCCTGGAATGGGCGCGGACCCATTCGGCGGCCTGGCGCCAGCACCGGGTCACGACCATCGTGTACGTCTTCGAGCAGGAAAAAGAAAACTACTGCTCGATGCTGCGGACGTAACGATTCTCCGGTCGTCTCGTCTGATCAGGAGAAGGAGGCGGCCATGCATGTCGAGTACCGGAACGAGTGGGTCGTCGGCTGGGGCACGCTCGCGCTGATCAACGCGGGCCTGGCGCAAGCCAAGCACCGCAGCGGCCTGGTCTGGTTCCTGCTCTCGCTCCTGATCGGGCCCTTCGCCACGTTCGTCATCGTCTTCCTGGACGATCCCCGGGGCCGCGGCTAGAGCCCCGGCCGGCTTTCTCCGGCGCCCGTCGTTGACAGGGGTCGCGGCCGGGATAAGATGGGCCTGGGTGAAGCTTCTCGATCAGGGCGGGGTCTTCGTCGCCGAGAATGCGGTCGTCTGCGGCCGCGTCGAGCTGGGCCGCGGATCCTCCGTCTGGTACGGCGCGGTCGTCCGGGGCGACATGTCACCGATCAGCATCGGCGAATACACCAATATCCAGGACGGCGCCGTCCTCCACTGCGACCCGGGCAAGGACCTCACCGTGGGCCGGCACGTCACGGTCGGCCACCTGGCCATGATCCACGCGAAGACCGTGGGCGACCGCTGCCTGATCGGAATCCACTCGATCCTCCTGAGCGGGGCCGTGGTCGGCGAAGGCTGCCTGATCGCCGCCGGCGCCCTGGTGAAGGAGGATCAGGTCATCCCGCCCCGGTCGATCGTGGTGGGGGTGCCGGGCAAGGTCATCGGACAGACCGACGATGCTTTCCTCCAGCAGTCCGTCGACCGGGCGCTCCGTTATCACGCGACGGCGCGGCGGCACGTCGACGGCAAGATCGATCCGAAGTTCATGCCCGACTATCCTCCGCTCACGCCCGAACCGTAGTCGCGGACGCTCCCGATCCTGGGCCTGGGCGGTCGCGCGAGCCCGGCGGAAGGAAGCC
>DATGFI010000674.1:0-2072 GCA_035309205.1 Planctomycetota bacterium
GATGACGAGAAGCGGCCGGGTCCGGCTGAGCTCCGAAGGGCAAAGCGTCGAAGTCGGGCCGGGGGAGCGCGGCTTGGCGAATGCGGACGGCGTTGTTCGCTGGGTCCCCGTCCGCGATTTCGACTTCACCGCGCTGGGGGAACTGCCGACGTCGCTGGAGACCTTGTTTTGCGAGAGCGCTCTCCTTCTCCAGAGGAACCGGAGGCCCCAGGCGGCACCGGACCGGGTGATCCTTGCCGACGGCGGCCTTACATTCGTACAGGCTTCCGAACCCCGGGTGAAGCACGGCCTGGTCGTTCTCAGAGAAAAGGAGGAGATGGTCGACGACGTCCTCCTGGAGGCGGTGGTGGCCGGCGGCAAGCCCTGGTCGCTCGGTCTTTCGGTCTGCGGCGACGCCTTCGAAGGCTACCGGGTCATCTTCGCCGCGTTGGATGAATATCCCAACGGGGTCGCCGTCGATACGATCTCCGAGTATGAGCTCCTGGTGCTGGCGCGGGATCCCCGGAAGATTTCGTACGACCGGGATCACACCCTGAGGGTCGAGCGTCGGGGAAACCGGGTTCGCATTTGGATCGACGGCCAGACGCGCATCGACACGGAAGTCACGCATCCGCTGCCCGACGGCCGGCGCCGCACCTTTTCCATGAGCAATTTCGGCGCCCCGCCGAAGGTGAAGAGCTTGAAGGTCTGGAAGCCCGCACCCTGAAGTCAGGCCTTCGACGCGCACGCCGGACAGGCGACTTGGAATCTCCAATTGATGCGAGCGTGTTTCATGCACGCGGGTTTCTCGCACCTGTCGCAGCGCGTGTTGCAGGAGGAGCCGCAGACCGAGCAGGCCAAGGGCTTCTTCCGGAAGGCATTCAGAAAGATCCGGTCGAGCCGGGGGCTGATTAGCTCGAGCGGCGTCACCGGCTTCCACAGCGCCAGGAGCCAGGGCAAGGTCATGAAGATGCCCGCCAGCCAGGCGTTGATCGGATGCCCCAGCGCCAGGATCGGCTGGAAGCCGTAGCCCCGCTCGCTGAAAGGCCACAGCAGGTAGACCTCCCAGCCGGAAAGTTTCATGTCGGTGAGGAGATGGGAGGCGAAGGCGAGCCCCACCAGTCCCGTGGCCATCAGTCTCTGCCGGAGCGGTCGGGACTGGAAATGGATGAACGCCGCGGCGCCGCAGAGCACTCCAAGGAAGAGGTTGTGGCCGGGCTTGTGATGCCAGCGCGCATAGGCGTCAATGCCGAACAGCATCGCTCCGGCATCGATATCCGGAAGCACGGCGGCGGCGACGCACCAGGCCCGGAGCCGGCGGTCGCTCCACGGGGGGAGCAGCCCCATCACCCATCCCAGTCCAGCGTGCGTCTGGCCGTACATGCCTGAGGGAGTCTACCTCGCGAGTCCCGGTTCGGAGGTCTCCTGGCATCCTGGAGCTCCAGGTGGAGGCCCGGCTTCTTCGGGGACACCGGAGTCTGGAAGGGGGCAGTCCGTTCCCGTCGAACCGGGTCCCCAGGATTCCCGCGACGTGCCGCCCACCCTCGGCCCTTCTAGGACGATTTGACGCGACTCCCGAGATGAAGGATCGTCGTCTGTGATCCACTATCAGCGAGACAGCCCCAGAAGAAATGGAAGAACGGGGATTCCAGGGCTTCGACACTGCCGGAATCGAGGAAGTGGGAATCGGCCGGCTCTGTTGCGCTGAACCTTCGAAGGATCGCTCCGTTGGTAGGAGCATGGATGCAAAGACTTGCTGGATGGTCTCGACCGCAATTCATGGGGTGCTGCTCCTCGGGGCGGCAACACTGGCGGTTGATCACTTCGTGTTCGGCGACGGGGAGGGATCCGGCTTCAGCTGCAGACTTGGCGATCCCACGGTGAAATTCGACCGGATCGAACGACCCAAGGATCTCTTTGGGAGCCGGATCCCCAGCGCGGAAGAATCCGGCATTGCCGAGGCCTACGCTCCGGTGGGAAGCTCTGGGAACGACCAAGAGCGGTGGTCCGATTGTTGCGTGTGCGGCTGTGATGGAGCAGCCACGGCGCTGGTGGCGTGGCCCAGGGATATCATGAGTTACTTCGACCGGAAA
>DATGFI010000675.1:0-12215 GCA_035309205.1 Planctomycetota bacterium
ATGTGCAGGTGGTGGTGACGGACACCGGCGCGGGGATCCCAGCGGAGAACCTGAAGAAAGTCTTCGAGCCGTTCTTCACGACGAAGGAGCCGGGCCAAGGGACGGGCCTGGGCCTCTCCCTCAGCTACGGTATCGTGAAGCAAATGGGCGGCTCGATCGATCTGAAGAGTAAAGTAGGGGAGGGAACGGAGGTCACGATCGCCTTGCCCCGATGAACGACAAGCCCAGCGTCCTGGTCGTGGATGACGACGAGAGCTTTCGCAGCCTGGTCACGGACCGCCTGACCCGCACGGGCCACCGCGTGGTGGCGGCCGCCGGAGGCGAGGCGGCGCTCACCCTCCTGGAGGGCGTCGAGGTCGCGATCGTCGACCTCCTCATGCCCGGCATGGACGGGTTGACGCTCCTCCGGAAGATCCGACAGGCCGATCCCGACATCAGCGTGCTCATGCTCACCGGACATGGGACCATCGACAACGCGGTCGAGGCGATGAAGGTCGGAGCCTCGGACTACCTCCTGAAGCCCTGCAGCCTGGCGGAGGTCGAGTTCCGGATCGCCCAGGTGTGGGAGAAGAGCCGACTCCGCAAGGAGAACCAGCAGCTCCGCGCGGTGATCCAGCATGACAACCCCTATCAGGGCATCACCGGGAAAAGCCCCGCGATGAAGGCCGTCTTCGACTTGATCCGCCGGGTGAAGGACAGCCCCTCGCCCGTGCTGATCGAGGGCGAGAGCGGCACCGGAAAGGAACTCGTTGCGCGGGCCCTGCATTTCGACAGCGACCGACGAGACATGCCCTTTGTCGCCGTCAATTGTGCGACGCTCCAGGAGACCCTGCTCGAGAGCGAGCTCTTCGGCCACCGGGCGGGAGCCTACACCGGGGCCACCCAGGACAAGCGGGGCCTGCTCGAGATCGCCGACCGCGGGACTCTCTTCGTCGACGAGATCGGCGAGACGCATCCCAACGTCCAGGCCAAGCTGCTGCGCGTCCTGGAGACCGGCGAGTTCCGTCCCGTGGGCGATGTCCGGGAGAAGAAGGTCACCATCCGCCTGGTCGCGGCAACGAACAAGAACCTCCGGAGCGAGGTGGCCGCCGGCCGCTTTCGGGAGGACCTGTTCTACCGGCTCAATGTCGTCCTGCTCCGGCTGCCTCCGCTGCGGGATCGCGGAGAGGACATCGCCCTCCTGGCGCGGAACTTCCTATTGCGCAAGGGGCGTACGATCGGGGACCGCGCCCTGGCCACGCTGATGGGGCACTCGTGGCCCGGCAACGTGCGCGAGCTCTTCAACACCCTGGAGCGCGCGGTGCTTTTCAATTCCAGCGGCCGGATCGATGAGATCGAGATCCCCTCGGGGGTCGGCGCGCCCGCGCCCAAGGACGGAACCCTCGAGGAGGTCGAGGTCGCTCACATGAAGCGGGTCCTGGAGAGCGTCCAGTGGAACATATCGCGGGCGGCGGAGATCCTCGGTACGTCGCGGCGCAATCTGCACCGCAAGATCAACCAGCACAACCTGAAAAAGTAAGTCCTACCTGGTCCGGGGGTACTTGAGCCACTGCGACCAGACCTCGAAGGACTTCCGCGGATTTCCCAGGCCGTCCAGGAGTCCCGTGTCGCGAATGGGCAGGATGATCTCGCGGATGATCGGCGGCAGCGATTCATAGAGCTTGTCCAGGTCGCGGGGGATCATCCAGACGATGAACTTGGCGTTGTGCTTCACGCCCTCGTCGAAGCAGAACTTGAGGTACTCGGCCTGCCAGGACGGCTTGCCCACCCGCTCGATGTGCAGGGCGCCGATGTCGACGTTCACATCCTCGGCCAGGAAGGCGGTCTCGGCGATGGCGAAGGGCTTCTGAGGCGCCAGCGCCGCCATCTGGGCGAAGTAATTCTTCGGCAGCTTGGCGGGATTGGGTTCCTTGAGGTAGGGGATCGCCGTCACCGCGATCAGGTCCGTAAAAGGAAGGATCTCGCCGATCTGTTTGCGCTGGGTGGAGACCTGTTCGGCCTCGGTCGCCGTCTCCGTGCTCAGGGTCAGGATCAGGGGGAGCTGGGGATTCTCCTTCTTCAGGATCGCATACAGGTCGCGCGCGAAGGGGACGAACTTCTTCCATTTCGCGGGCGTCTTGATGAGGTTGTTCACCTCGAGGCCGTAGGCCATGTAGTCGGGCTTGAAGCGCCGGATCATCTCGCGGCAGAAGTTGAGGTAGGCCTTGGCGACCTGCGGATCGTCCAGGTCCTTCTTGTTCCAGGGGTCGGGGTTGGGCATGTTCTCCTGCGCCCCGCGGTAGCCGGCCATGCCGGTCTTGTCCTTGTTGAGCGGGGTCATCGAGAGGAAGACCTTCTTGTCCTGGGGTTTCTTGCCCTTCCAGTCCAGGCTCCCCTCGAAGGCAGGGTCGTAGGTGTTCTTGTTCTCCAGCGCCTCCTGCCACGGGACGCCTTCGTCGAGCTTGATGGAGACCAGGTCGGTATTGTCCAGGATCCACAGCTGGGTGGCCTCGACGGCTTCCGCCGTCAGTTCGTAGGGGAAGGGATTCACGCCCATCGCGAAGGGTCGGCCCTTCTTCTCCTGATTCCCGGCCCCGACCAGGAGCAGGGCCAGGGCAAGCGCCGCGAGCTTCTTCATGACTGGAGTATACCGCCCACCCCGATTCGAGGTTTCGTGTTAACCGCATTCGGGTCCCGTCCGTCTATAGAGGGTGACGATGGATCTCCGTCTGCTCTCGGACGAGGAACTCGCGCTCCGGGCGCGCGTCGAGCCCCGAGCCGCGTTCGAGATCCTGTTCGAGCGCTATCGGGCTCCCCTTTACAACTTCATTCTCCGCCAGGGGGCGGACGAGGCCCGAGCGGAGGACCTCTTCCAGGTGACCTTCTTCAAGGTCTTCCGCGCCCTGGGGAGCTTCCGCGAGGAAGCCCGCTTTAAGACCTGGCTCTATACGATTGCGATCAACGCCGTCAACGACGACCGCCGCTCCGTGCAGCGGCGGGGAACGGCCACCGAGGTCCTCGACACCTTGATCGCCGAGGAGGCGGTCGTCGTTCGCAGCGACGAGGTCGAGTGCGTGAGGGCCGCCCTCCTCGAGGTCGCTCCCCGCCACCGCCAGCTGTTCACGCTGGTCCGTTTCCAGGGCATGGCGATCGCCGAGGCGGCGCAGGTGGTGGGCATGACGCCATCGGCTGCAAAGGTCACTTTATTCCGGACGACCAGACGGATCGGCGAGCTGCTGGCGCCGGTCAGGGAGAAGGACTAATGACGTGCGATCAGTCGGAACAGCGGATGGCCGAGTATCTCGCCGGCGAGATCAGGCCCGCCGAACAGGTGGCCCTGGAACGCCACCTCCTCGAGTGCGAATCCTGCCGCGATGACTTCGAATTCGCCCGGGCGGGCGCCCGGGTGGAGTGGACGGACGTTCCCGTGCCGGCCTCGCTCCTGGAGGCGACCCTCGCGTCGATCCAGGAGCCCGCTCCGGCCGTCCGTTTTTTTCGATGGGCCACCGCCGCGGCGGCCCTCCTGGGCGTGGCAGTTCTTCTGGTGACCTCCGGCCGCTCGCGGCCGTCGGCGAGCATACCGGAACCTCCCTCCTCGGCCGCCGCCTGTTCGGCGCAGCGGACTCCCGTCCTTGCGACCATGCAGGAGCCCGTGCTGGGAGCGCTCGCCTGTCAGGACGACGCCGGCCGCCCCGTCGGCGACCTGGGACTGCGATCCCACGAGGTCTCGGTGGAGATCCTGGACGGCATCGCCAAGACGACGGTCGAAGAGGACTTCGAGAACCATACCGATCGGCGCCTCGAGGGGGCCTTCACCTTCCCGCTGCCTTCGGATGCGTCGATTTCGCGGCTGGCCCTTGAGGTGAACGGCAAGATCGAGGAGGGGACCTGCCTCGAGCGGGAGCGGGCGCGAGAGGTCTTCGAGTCGATCGTCCGCCGCATGCAGGATCCGGCGCTCCTGGAATGGCAGCCCGGAGGCCTCTTCAGGTGCCGCATTTTCCCGATCGAGCCTCGCGCGACGAAGCGCGTCATTGTCGCCTACACCCAAACCCTCCCGTGCTTCCAGGGGAAGATGCAGTACGTCTATCCGCTGTCGAGCGAGAAGACCCGGACCCATCCTCCCTCCGAGGTGCGGATCCGCGTCCTGGCCCGCTTCTCGGGCGCTCTGGCGAGGATGGAATCCACGTCCCACCACCTGGACGTGCAGCGAAAAGACGCCCACGAAGCGTCGATGTCCTTCCGGGCGGCGAACTACCGCCCGAACAATGATTTCGTGGTGACCTTGGAACCGGCAGAGGAGGAAGTCCGCGTCGTCTGCCACAGGCCCCCGGGCGAGGACGGCTACTTCGCCTGCTTCGCGACGCCCCGGGCGGCCGCTCCGAGGGTCCCCCAGAAGTACACGTTCGTCCTGGATGCCTCCGCGTCGATCAGCGCTCCGCGGCTGGAGGTGGCCAAGCGCCTGGTGCGGGCAATGATGGAGCGGAAGATCGACGGCGATCGCTTTGAGGTGCTGGCGCACTCGATCGAGACGTGGTCCAGCGGCGAAGTGGACCTGCGTGGGGCGAATACCTTCATGGACCAGCTGCACCCGATCGGCGGGAGCGACGTGCTCCGGGCGCTCCTGGCGGCCGGCCCGGGCGAGATCATCTATGTCGGGAAGGGCCAGCCGACCTTCGGCGAGACGGAGACTGCCAGGATCCTCGAAGCGGTCCGCGGCCTCAGAATCCGGGCCATCGCCGTCGGCAGCGATGCGAACCTTCCGCTGCTCGAGAGGCTGGGCGGGCTGATGCGGATCACCCCCAACGACGAGGTGGACAAGCGCGTCGGCGAGATCGCGTCGACCCTCGGGAGCCCGGTGATCTCGGGACTGAGAGTCGAGGGAGACCGCCTGAGCGACGTCAGCAGTGCCCGCGACGTCTTCGCTGGCGAGCGCCTGGTCGCGGTGGGCCGCTACCGGGGCGCAGGAACCGGGAAGGTGGTGGTCCGCGGACGCGGCTACCGTCGCGAGGTCGAGGTCGTTTTTCCCGAACTCGAAGAGGCCAACAATCCCGTGCGCCGGCTCTGGGCGCAGCGGAAGGCGGCGGACCTGGCAGCCGAGGGAGAGTTGAAGAAGGCGGAGATCGCGGCGCTGGGGGTGAAGTACCAGATCATGACTCCTTATACCTCGTTCCTCGTCCTGGAGAACGAGCAGATGTGGAAGGACCACCAGCTCAAGCGCGAGCTGCAGGAGCAGGACCGGGTGCTGGGGAAGCGGATGCAGGGGCAGAATCAGTCGATGGCCGAGGCCGAGGCCGAGCCGACGACGCCTTCAGCGAACAAGGTTCCTCCGACACGCGATTCGGTCGAACCGCCGGGCAGGCTGAAATCCAGCGCCCCAATCGTCCCGCAGGGGAACTCTCTGGAGGCGGACGAGCACTACCGGCTGGCGGAAAGGCACTACACCGCGGTCGACGTCCAGAAGGTGGAGGAGGAAACCCAGAAGGCCTTGCGGCTGGACCCGAATCATGCCCCTTCCCGCGCTCTCAACACCGAAGCCCTGTTCATCCTGAACAAGGGAAAGGCGACGCCCTCCACCCAAGAATACGACGGGTTCCTGAAAGAAGCGCTGGTCCGCCATCCGCAAATCCTGGTCGAGGCGGACCGGGCGCTCGAGAACGGCCGTCAGTTTCAGGCCGCCGGAGATCTGGCGGGCGCGAATCGAGAATACCGGAAGGTCGTCGAGCTCTCGAAGTGGATGACCACGGGCGTCGAGGTGGAACTCCGTCGCAAGCAGGCCTTGGAGCTCGCGAATCAGACGGGAGGCTCGGGTAGTCCCGGCAACCCCGTCCCGGATATCGCGCGACCGGAATCCCGGGACCCCAGGCCGAATATCCTGACGGCGCCCGGCAGCGCGACCCCGGAGCTCCTGCCTTCGACCCGAATCGGGGAGTCGCCGGCTTCGCCAGAAAAGATCTCCAGCGGCCTTCCTATGGGCGTTCAGGGGATGACGGAAGAGCAGAGCGAAGGACAGCAGGACATCCTCGATAAACTCGCTTCGATCCGGATCTCCGCCGATCTGGAGGACGCGCCGCTGACGGTGGTCGTCGATTACCTTCGGGAGGTGAGCGGACTGAACATTCACCTGGCTGGAATCGAGCATCCGGATTCGGAGCTGGTCACGTTTAAGGCTCGTGACAGCGTCCTGGGATCCGCGATGAATCGGCTTCTGCAGCCGCGAAAGAAGGGATACGTCGTCCGGGATGGAATCATTCTGATCACCTCCTCGGATGAAGCGAAGAAGCTGAACGAAACTGCTCCAGAAGGCGGCAACGTCAATGGCGCTCCGAGAAAAGCGCTCGAAGGCAAGGTTACGGCGACGGCAACCGAAATCGGCCTGGTCGTGATTTCGCTCGGCAAGGACGACGGCGTCCTCGAAGGAGACGAGTTCGAGGTCTCCCGTGGGAGCGAGTTCGTGGCCAAGGTCGTCGTCGACCGCGCGGACCGGAAGTGGGCCGCAGGCAAGGTCGTGCTGAAGAAGAGCGACCCGGAAGTGGGCGACGATGCCTCCCATTCCCTCTCCTTGGGGGCCCTCCCGCTCAAGAGGTCCCTCGTCGGGAAGGTCACGGCGCTGGCGGCGGAGATGGGTCTGGTCGTCATCTCCCTGGGGAAAGACGACGGCGTCGGGCTGGGGGACGAGTTCGCGGTCCGGCGCGGCGGCGAACTCGTGGCAAGGATCTTGATCGACCGCGCGGAGGCGGCCTGGGCCGCCGGCAAGATCATCCTGAAAGAGGGGGACCCGAAGGTATCCGACCAGGTCACCCGGGAGAGAACCGTGCCGCCCCGGAAGACGATTTCGGCGGAAGATCGCCTGGACCGGCAGTCGGCCGCGAGTCTCGAATCGATCCGCGCCAAGATGGGACTGAAAGAATGACCGGGCAGACGATCCGCTGGGCGCTCGCCTTCGCTGCGACAGCGACGGTCGCGGCGGCCATTACGGCGGCGGCGGCGAACTCGCCGCCCGCCGAGGCCGGGATTCCGAAGCGCGACCCGGCGGGAGTGACACCGGTCGACCTGGAGCTCATCCTCAACAAGATCCGCGAGGGCGACCTCCTCGCGCTCAAGAAGGACGGGGAGGGCGCCCAGCGCGCCTGGCGCGAGGCGAGGCGGCGCGGCGAGGGGCTCTGGCCGATCCACGAGGGCCTCGGCGACAGCTATTCCCGCGCGAAGCTCTTCGCCGCCGCGCTTGGGGAGTATCGTCTGGCCGAAGAGCGCGTACCGGAGTCGCTCGCATCTGAAAAGCTCGGGATCTCGACCAAACGGGCCGCGACGCTCGCCGCCCTGGGTCGGACGCTCGATGCGATCCAGGTGTACCTTGATCTGAACGAGATCGACACGTTCGGCCCCCGGATCTTCAATCTCGCGGTGGAGGGCGACCCCGCGACGGCGGTCTGCCGGATCGAGCAGCATGCAGAAGCCCGGGATCCTCGCGTCTTCCGCGTGGTGGCCGCGATCTACCGCAGCATGGACAAGAAGGTGGAAGCGGCGGAGGCGACGGCGAAGACCGCCGTGCGTGTCGAGCCGTGGAACGAAGCCCAGAATCGCCAGGTTGTCCAGGAGTTGCGCCAGGCCAAACGCTTCGACACGGCTCTCGATGTCGGGCGGGCCTGGGTCCGGGCAGTCCCGGACTCGATCGAGGGATACGAGGCGATCGGCGACGTGCTCTGGGACGCCGGTCGGAAGGCGGAGGCCTGGGTGGCCTACAGTTCCATCGTCGACGTCCGTCCTGCGGATGCGGCAGCACGAGCGAGGCTCGGGGAGATCTTAGAGCGGCGCGGGCGGCCCGCCGAGGCCCAGGCTCAGTTCGAGGCGGGGCTGAAGCTGGAGCCTCACAACGAATCGCTGCGCGGGCGAATGGCGGATGCTCTGAGAGCGAGGTTGGACGAACTGCCGAAGGAAGGGAAGGGGGAGGAAGTTTTCAGGCTGCGCCGGAGGCTCGGGCAGCTCAAGGTCCAGGACGTCGGCCTCTTCGACATCAAGGTCGTGATGACGTGGGATTCGAACTCGGACGTGGATCTGGACGTCCTCGAACCGGACGGGACAAAGATCAACCACAACAATCGGGCATCGAAGGTGGGGGGAGTCTACCTCTTCGACAACACGCAAGGTCTGGGTCCCGAAGTCTACACGCTTTCGGAGGTCGCGCCCGGAACCTGGCGGGTGGGCGCCCATCTGCACTGCGGCATGAAGTCGACGGTGAAGTTCGTGACGACCCTCTTCGAGGGCACCCCGAGGGAGGAGCGCCACGAGGATACCCTGGTTCTGGAGCGCTCCGGCGAAACCACGGTGTTCGTCCGCGACATCGTCATCCCCTGAGGCGCCCTCCCGAGAAGGGCGGTCTATTTGGGGTCTCAGTGGGTCAAATCGGCACACTTTTCGACCCAGGAAGGCCGGCCGGGGCTGGCATGGGGGTTGCTTCCTCTTGACCGGCTGAAGGTGCGCCCCTATAGTATCTGCGCATCCAGCCCGCCCCTTGAGGGAAATCGTTGACCAACGACCGCGAACTCCAGAAGCAGATCGCCGAGCAGGCCCAGATCGAGAACCCGACCGCGGCCAGCCCGGTGGTGAGGGCTTTTCAATTTTTCCTCGTGCCCCTGCTGATCGTGGCCGTCTGCGTGGTGGTCTACGCCGTGCTCCACTGGGTGGTGGCCAACCCTCGCAGCGCGTCGGAATGGCTGAACGACGTCAAGGAGGGCGGCCCCAACACCCGGCACCATGCCGCCCTGCAGCTGGTCCAGGCGATTCGCCGTACGGATCCGCCGGACACGAGCCTGACTCCGGAAATCATCGCGCTCTTCCGGGCGACGCCGGAGGAGCCCGATCCGCGGGAGTTCAACCTTCACCAGTATCTTGCGTCCTGCCTGGGGTATCTCCGGGACGCCCGGGCGGGGGACCTCCTGATCGACGCGATCACGCGGTACAAGAATAACGAAACCCGGATGGCGGCGCTGGACGCCCTGGGGACGATCAAGGACCCTCATACGTTGCCGGATCTGGTCAAATTGCTTGACGACCGCGAAGACCTTGTTAGAAAATACGCCGCCTTCAACGTGGGCGCCATCGCGGAGAAGGCGACTGGGGATGCGCGCGCGGGAGCTCTCGAGGCGCTGAAAAAGAGGCTCTCCGACCCCGTGGCGGACGTGACGTGGAACGCGGCGTTCGCTCTGGCGTACTTCCTGGGCGACGGTTCCGGGACCGACACCTTGAAGAAAATGCTCGACCGGAAGTATCTGGGGGATCGGATCAGCCGGAACGATCCGAACTGGGACATGCTTGAGGCTCGCGCGCTGTTCACGGCGTGCAATGCGGCGGCGCGCCTCAAGGACGCGTCCTTCCTCCCCCTGCTGAGGGAACTGACGGACACCCAGAAGGAACGCGACGCGGACGTGCGGTTCGCGGCGCATCAGGCGATCAACCAGATCCAGGAGAAGAAGTAGATGGCCGATTCGGCTGCAACCTCGGAGACGGCGGGGCCGCAGAAGCAGGTCCCCTCCCAGTACGACATGGTCGCGGATTATCCGCCCAAGGTCACCCGGCGGTCGTTCATGATGTCCTGGGCGGGCGCCGCCTGGGGCACGTTCGGCCTTGCCAGCGGGGTGGGCACGGTCGCGATGCTCCGCTTCATGCTCCCCAACGTCCTTTTCGAGCCTCCCCAGGTGTTCAAGGCGGGCAAAATCGAGGACTACGAGTGGGACAAGCCCGACGAGCGCTTCAAGGTGGACAAGAAGACCTGGATCGTGAAGCTGCACAAGGATTGGAACGGCAAGCAGCAACTTGCCGCGCTGGACACGACCTGCACCCACCTGGGCTGCACGCCGAACGTCCTTTTCAGCGAGCTGAAGATCAAGTGCCCCTGCCACGGCTCGGGCTTCCGGTTCAACGGCATCAACTTCGAAGGCCCGACCCCGCGGCCTCTCGAGCGCTACGCGGTCCGGATCGACCCGATCGACGGCCAGATCGTAGTCGACAAGACCAAGAAGTTCCAGCAGGAGAAGGGGCAGTGGGAGAATCCCGAGTCATTCATCTCTCTGTAGAAGGAAGAAATGGCTAAACAAGGTGACATCGGGCGCGTTTGGGACTACGTCGTCAACACCCAGGTGTGGCGCTCGATCATGCGCCACGGCTATCCCGACACGCCCCGCAACCGCTCGCTGGCCATCATGGCCAATGTGTTCTTCCACCTGCATCCGATCCGTCTCCGGAAGAGCGGCCTCCGGGTCCGCTACACCTGGTGCATGGGGGGGCTGACGTTCTTCCTCTTCCTCGTCGAGACGATCACCGGCCTGCTCCTGATGTTCTACTACCGCCCCACGGCGGAATACGCGTACCATGACATCGTCTATCTGCGGGCCGACGTGGCCTTGGGCACGATGCGCGAGATCCATCGCTGGGGAGCTCACGCGATGGTGATCACCATCTGGCTGCACATGATGCGCGTCTTCCTGACGGGCGCCTACAAGCCGCCGAGAGAATTCAACTGGGGCGTCGGCGTCGTGCTGCTCCTGCTCACCCTGTTGCTCTCGTTCACGGGATACCTGCTTCCCTGGGACCAGCTGGCGATGTGGGCCATCACGGTCGGCACCAACATGGCGCGAGCTACGCCGCTGCTGGGACACGAGGGTCCGGGCGCGGCCTTCATCAAGGTCGGGGACATCAGCGTCGTCCATTCGGCGAGCGACGTGCGGTTCGGCCTCTTGGCGAGCCGGTTCGTCGGTGCGCCGGCGATTCTTCGATTCTACGTGCTGCACTGCGTAGGCTTCCCGCTGATCGCCGCATTCCTCATCGCGGTCCATTTCTGGCGCGTGAGGAAGGACGGCGGTATCTCGGGTCCGCTCTAATCCAAGGGGAATCAGAGAGATGACACTGCTCGGCCGGATCATGATGGAAGGCCCCCAGCACGGCGGGGGACCGCTTCCGCAGGCCTTCAAGGACTTCCTCAACTCGGCGTTCAACCCGATCGTCTATACCGTCCTGAGCGTGCTGCTGTTCATCGGCATGATGGTCGGCTACAAGGTCTGGACGAAGCCGAAGGTCGCCCTGTCCATCCTGGGGGTCGGTGTCCTGTTCTTCATCCTGGCCTTCCCGGACATGAACTTCCGGAAGATCGTGACGAAGCCGGACAACGTGCCGATCGTCGCCCTGATCTTCGTCTTGGGCTTCTACACGTGGTGGGCGCTGCGTCAGGCGGCGATCAATGATCAGCGGATCGAGCAGGGCCTGCCTCCGATGGAGGCCACCGAGGCCAACGACCGCGTGCTCAGCTGGCCGGACCTGATCTATTCGGAGTTGATCTGCGCGGTGATCTTCACCGTCATCCTGGTCGTCTGGGGAGTTCTGCTCAATGCCCCGCTCGAAGAGCCCGCGAGCCCCGGCAAGACGCCCAACCCGTCGAAGGCGCCCTGGTACTTCCTGGGCCTCCAGGAAATGCTGGTCTACTTCGACCCCTGGATCGCCGGCGTCGTCCTGCCCTCGATGATTATCTCAGGGCTCATGCTCGTCCCGTACTGCGACAAGAACCCGAAGGGCGTGGGCTACTACACGCTCAAGGAGCGTCCGCTCGCGGTCGGCACCTTCATGTTCGGCTTCCTGATCCTGTGGATCTCGCTCATCGTCATGGGCACCTTCCTGCGTGGCCCGAACTGGAATTTCTTCGGACCGTTCGAGAACTGGGATGTTCACAAACTGCAGACGTTGTCGAACGTGAACCTCTCGGAGTACTTCTGGGTCAAGTGGCTGGGAACCGCCTTGCCGCAGAACTTCCTCGTGCGGGAATCTCCGGGAATCATCCTGACGGTTCTGTACATGGCGGCCCTGCCGCCGATCCTGGCGGTGACGTTCTGCAAGGGCCTGTACAAGCATACCGGCTTCATTCGGTACAACCTGGTGATGAGCCACCTGCTCGTCATGGTCGGCATGGTGATCAAGATGCTGCTCCGGTGGACGATCAGCCTGAAGTACGTGGTCTTCATCCCGGAGTACTTCTTCAACATCTGATTGAACGAAACCTATGGCTGACGCCCCGAAACCCGACGCGAAGCCGGCCAAGTACGAGCCGCCGAAGGAGCTCGAACAGAAGGCCGCGGTCCAGAAATTCCAGGGCCGCCCCAAGCGCCAGCCCGTCGAGCAGGCGGAATACTTCTACAGCGTGAAGGGCACCCACGTCGCGTTCTTCCTGTCCTCGGTGGGTATGCTCGTGTCGT
>DATGFI010000676.1:0-10526 GCA_035309205.1 Planctomycetota bacterium
CCTCATAAACGAGCGACGCGCAGGCGGCGCTGTATCCCCCGACCACGTCGATCTGCATGAGCGGCGCGCGCGTGGGCAGTTCCCGGCGCACCACCTTGCGGCCGTTGATGACGGAGTAGGCCCCGTCGAGGCTCTTCAGGCGGCCCGCTGCGAGCGTCCACTCGGGGATGACGACGTGCTGCAAGGGATTCCCGCTCGTCGCCTGCCCGAAGAAGAGCTCGAAGTCACTCGTCAGGTGCATGCCAAAGCCGTTGCCCCCCTTGGACGACACCTGCTCCAGGGCCGACCCGTCGGGCCTCACGCGGAAGATGCCGCTGGACGCACGGCCGAGATGCCTCTTCCCGTCGGGGCTGCGGATGTCTTCGCTCCCGCCCATCGACATATAGATCCATCCGTCGGGCGCCGCGATCAGATGGTTCGCCACGAAGTGCGAATCGCCGGGCGTGAAGCCCGTCAGGATCCGCTCGACCTTGTCGGCCTTCCCGTCGCCGTCCGTGTCGCGGATCCACAGGAGGTCCGGCTGGGCGAGCGCGAGCACGCCGTCGCCGTAGAAGCAGAATCCCGTGACGAGCTCGAGGCCCTCGTAGAAGACCGTCTTGGTATCCATGATCCCGTCGCCCCTGCTGTCGCTGAGGATCGAAATACGGTCCCGGGCGGGCCGGTCGTAACGTCCGGGTTCCAGGCTGCCGGTTTCCTTCCACGGGGCGGCGACGGTCGGACGCCGTCCATTGGGGTATTCGGGCGTCTCGGCGACCCAGAGGCGGCCGCGCGCGTCCCAGTTGATGGCGATTGGCTTGTTGATCAAGGGCTCGCTCGCGATGGCCGTGGCGGTGAACTCGGGATGAATCTCCATCTGCCGGGTGGTGTCCGCCGGGCGCGAGGGGCCACCTTCGGGATACCGGATCGCCTCGAGCTCGTCCGCGGAGCAGAGGCCGTCGACGTCGTCCCGGCGCGCAACCCAGGATATCGCGCGGAGCGTGAAGACCCGGTGGCTCGCGTGCTTGAGCGTGGCCGGCGCGCCTTGCAGCTGGGCGAAGGCCCGGTGGCTTTTTCCTTCGAAGGCCCACATCTGAGGCTGGAGGTCGAAGATGTTCGCGCGGTCGGCCTGACCGGGACGGTCGGGCTGGTCTCGGCGCCCCGTGATCTTGGGCGTGAAGGCCGAACCGAGCACCTGGAGCTTCTCGGCCAGGTCAAGATCATAGACCGTTTCATCATCCACGTCGAAAGCCCAGGCGTCGCGGACGAGCGGGTGCTGGCCGGAGGCGACGTAGAGCATCATTTTGCTGGTGAACCGGCGGCTGGAGGAAGTCCAGGCACCTCCGGCGAGCGGCTTCCACCATTCGGGAGCCCCCGCGGCGATGGCACCGTGGAGGATGACCAGACCGCCGCCGCGCGCGGCGAAGGCTTCGAGCACTTCGCGTTTCCGGTCGAGCGTCGCTTCGAAGCGGGACCCAAAGAGGACCGCCACGTCGGCACGGCCAAGCGACGCGTCGTCGATCGGCCCCGCCTCGGCTCTGGCTCCACGCTTATTGAGGAGCGCGACCAGATTGCTCGCATAGTCCGCGGAGTCGGAGTTGACCAGCACCCGGATCGGTGGAGCTTCGCGTCCGCCCGCCACAGTGCTCAAAATCAGGAGCCAGCCCATCGCGACGGTCTTCATGAGTGCTCTCCCCCCTACCTGATGGAGGTTTCATGAGAGCAGGTTCCATGCCATCGCCCAGTTTCTAACGGATTGAGATCGAAGACTTTAGAAACCGTCATCTTCCTTCGGTTGGGAGATGTGTAACCGGTTACAATGTAACCGTCACCCTCTGGGGTTCCATGGCGGTCCAGGGCGCGACGCCCGGATCAGCGGAGCGGATGCCCGTCGGCGTCGAAGTTGTCCCCCAGGTCCCTCGTCAAGACGCCTCGGACATCCCCGGCATCATCGAACTGCCCCAATGGCGGCGCGGACGGTACCAGCGCTCGGGATCGATCCTCTCGGTGGCCCGGGTCATGTCGATCGCGAGCGAGGCGCCCTCCGAAAGCCGGGGGGGCGTCGCCTAAACGGATAAGCAGGAAGACGGCCGCGAGGATCGGCATCCCGGCGATCCTACGGCAAGGAAGCGAAGGGGCCCGAAGTTTCTTCAGCGAAATCCGGAGGTTCGCCCCGCGGCCCGGCTCGCCAGCCGCTGGAACTCGGGCGGGAACAGAGGTCGCTCCTGAGCCGGGGAACGCTAATTCCCGTCTCTGCGACGCGCCAGAGCGGCGACTTCCTGGTCAGGAAGGACGCGCGAATAGAGGCGAATGTCCTCCAGTTCGCCCACGAACGCCAGCGTCCCGGTCTGGAGGCACCCGATCGTCATGCGGGTCGGGGCGTTCCGGGGACCCTGGGGGCCGGTCATCGCGCCGTCGAGCTCTCCGTCCAGGTAGATCTTCATCTCCCCAGTGCGCGAGTCCCGCGTCGCGGCGGCGTGCCGCCAGCGGCCGTCGTTGATCGCCACCTTCGATAGAAGCGTGACGTCGGGATTCCCCACACCGAACGCGAAGCGGCCGCGCACGAGCGCGGTTCCGAAGTCGTCGACTACGCCCGGGACTTCGGCGTCGACGAGACCCGGACCTTGGAACCACTGAGTGTCGCCCACCGGCGCCTGCCGCGTCCGGATCCAGAATGCGATGGAGAAGTCCTGGCGCACGGGGACGGGAATGGCGATCCCCCCGCCGCCGCTGAAACGGGCACCCGGGCCGCCGTCGGGGAAGCTCCCGTTCCACTGGACGCCTTCCACGGAAAGGGAATTGTTGTCCCGGCCCGAGTCGTCGGCGCCCAGCCGCTCCGCGATCGAGAAGCGGTACCAGGCGACGAGATCCCTGAAGCGGAGCTTCGCCTCCGCGACGTCCTTCGCATAGTCGTCGATCACCGCCTGGACATCGGCCTGCCGGGGGCCCGCCTTCGCTTTCACGGTCGCCAGGAGCTGCTCGATCTCCGCTTGCCGGACGAAGCGGACGTCGAACTTCCGCAGCGACCGGACCTGCTCCAGTCCCATCGTAACCGCCTGTTCGGCGTCCCTCACCTTCTTCGCCGCCGTCGCCTGAACCTGGATCTCCCTCCACTTCGCCTCCTGCGGAGTGCCGCGGACGAGGGACTTGATCTCGTCGCAGCGGATCAGGATTTCAAGCGGATCGGCGGGCCTTGCGGTGAGCACCTCGAGCTCCGCCAAGGCCTTCGCCGCCGCCAGGCTCTCTCCGGGTCCGCCGGGCCGCGCGACCTGAGGCGATCGCTCCTTGGGCAACGGACCGGGCCGGGGCTCCTCCTTCTGGGGCGCGGAATTCCCGGAGCTCAGGGCGACCACGACCAGCGCGACCAGGACGGCGACGCCGGCGGCCGAGGCAACGAGGAGCCCGTTCTTCGGCGGAGGGGCCGGAGGCGCCGGCGCCGGGGCCGCCGGGGCCCGCTGGGCCTTGAGTCGACCGGAGGTCTTCGACTGGACCTTGGCGATGCGGGAGGTGCTGCCCTGCCGGATCGGCGGCGGCGGCGTGGGGGCGCGGCCCAGGAGTTCGCGCGCGCGCTCGGGAGGCAGGGTTTTCAGGACCGCAGGCGCGCACCTGGCGCAATAGGACAGGTCATCCACGCGGATCGCCGCGCGCTTCTCCAGATCCGTCCCGCGCACCTGCGTCTGGCAGGAAGCGCAGTAGACGATCTCGTATCCCATCCCTGGACCTCTTCCCAGTCCGGTATCCCGCCCGATACGACCTGCGGTTCACCCTGCTTGAAGCCCGGACGGCACTAGGATGGCTCCCCAAGCCTGAACTATCAAGCATTAAGCGGCCGCGGAGTCCCCATTCCCGTTTCTCGAGCGTTTTTATAGGGATGGTTAAGACCGCACCGCGTACGGCGTCGCGGGGGTGAACGGCCATTCCCGGCCGTCCTTGACTTCCCCGGAAGCGGGCATTAGGCTACGCCGGAGAACGTTCTATGTTCGGAGGAATGGGCGACAACGTGGCGAGCAAGAAAGACGGCGAAAGCAAGGTGGAGTTCGAAGCCTCTTCGCACAATATCCGCAGCAAGCGGATCAACGTGCGCGGGGAGGTGGACATCAATTCCGCCCCGGTCCTGCTGGAGCAGATCCTGGCCGCGATCGCCCGGAAGCCCGAAGTCATCATCATCAACCTGAATCAGGTCACCAAGATGGACAGCGCCGGAGTCGCGGTGCTCATCGAGGGCATCAATGAGGCCCGCAAGGAGAAGATCATCCTTTCCCTGCAGGACCTGAGCAAGGCCGCGCAGTCGGTCCTGGAGATGGCTCGCGTCGACAAGCTTTTCCAGGTGTCCGGCAAGAACTATCTGCCGCCGCAGCAATAGGGTATGTTCGGCGAGCGCTTCGAGGACCTCACCCGCTCCCTGCGCAGCTTCTTCGAAAATGCCGGCGGCATGGTGCACCTGCTGCTGGACACCATGTTCTGGACCTTCGTCGCTCCCTTCCGACGCAAGACCGAGCACCGCCGCCTCACCTTCCCGCTGATGGAGGCCATTGGCAACAAGTCCTTCGGCATCGTCGCCCTGGTCGCTTTCCTGATCGGCGTCATCCTGGTGATCCAGACGGGTTACATCCTCGAGCGCTACGGCCAGGTGCGGCAGGTTTCGGGCCTGGTGGCGGTGACGATGACCCGGGAGCTGGGCCCGCTGATGACCGCCATCGTCCTGGTGGCGCGCGTGGGCGCGGCCTTCACCGCCGGCCTGGGGACGATGCAGATCTCCGACGAAGTGCTGGCTCTCCGGACGATGTCCATCAATCCCGTCGGCTACCTGGTCGCGCCCCGGCTGATCGCCATCCTCATCATGACGCCCTGTCTCACGATTTTCGCGAACGTCGTCGGCATTGCCGGGGGCTGCGCGATGGGGCTCACCTTCGGGCTCGACCCCTACGCGTACATCGACGACTCGATCAGTTTCCTTCAGCTGCAGGACCTGATCAGCGGCGTGGCCAAATCCGTCCTCTTCGCCGTCGTGATCTGCATCGTCTCCTGCCACATGGCCTTCAAGGTCGAGGGAGGCCCGGAGGGCCTGGCGCGGAACACGATGCTTTCGGTCGTCACGCAGCTCGTGCTGCTCATCGTCGTGGACGGCGTCATGGCCGCCTTCATCCAGGCGGTGACCTGATGGGGCTCATCGACGTCCGCGAAATCCGGAAGACCTTCGGCACGAAGGTCGCGCTCGATGGTGTGAGCTTCGTCGTGGAGCAGGGCAAGACTTTCGTGATCCTGGGCTCCTCGGGCGGCGGCAAATCGACCCTCCTCCGGATCATGATCGGCGCGGAGAAGGCGGACTCGGGAAGCGTCATCCTGGACGGAACCGACATCACGACGGCGGACGAAGCTGAACTGGCGATCGTGCGCCGGAAATTCGGGGTGCTTTTCCAGGAGGGGGCCCTCCTGGGCTCGCTCACCGTGGGCGAGAACGTCGCCCTTCCCATCCGCTACCACACGAATCTCCCCGCGCGCACGGTCGAGATCATGGTCAAGATGAAGCTGGAGCTGGTGGGCCTTCGCGAGGCCGAGAGGAAGCTTCCCTCTCAGCTCTCGGGCGGCATGCGGAAGCGCGCCGCCCTCGCGCGGGCCATCGCCCTGGACCCCCTGATCATCTTCTACGACGAGCCGTCGAGCGGCCTCGATCCGGTCGCGACCGCGGTCATCAGCCAGCTGATCAACGACATGAAGACGAAGATGGGGCTCACGAACGTCGTCATCACCCACGACATCCAGAGCGCCTTCGAAATCGCCGACACGGTCGTGCTGCTGCATCGGGGAAAGATCGCCGCCCAGGGCTCGGTCGCGGAGATCCTCCAGAACGAGGATCCACTCGTCCGGCAGTTCATCACCGGCAGCGCCACGGGTCCCCTCGAGATGCGGAGCACCGAGGGCGATTACTACAATGATCTGCTCAACCTGTAGAAATCGGGATAAGATGACCGCGGAGATCGGGAGGATCGGGTAGCCATGCCGGCCAAATCGACGGAACTACGCTCCGGCATCTTCGTCGTACTTGCGATGGTGGTGCTGACGATCCTCATCTTCTCCGTCGGGAATTTCCGGGCGCGGCTCCAGGCGACGGTGCGCTACACCACCTACGTTCGCGATGTCAAGTTCCTGAAGACCCACGACCCCGTCACATTCGGCGGCTTCAAGGTCGGCGAGATCAAGGCCATTGAGGTCTCTCCCGACCACCACGGGATGCTGAAGATCACGCTCAGCGTCGATCCCGAGATCCCGGTGCAGGAGGATTCGGTCGTGACGGTCAAGCAGGACGGCATCCTCGGCCCGAAGTACCTGGAGATTTCGCCGGGCTCGCCCGGCGGACGCAGGCTCGCGGGCGGCGCAACCCTGCCCGGCATCGTCCCCACCGCCTTTGTCGAGCTGGGGCCTTCCTTCGAGGGACCGCTCCAGCGGCTGGACAAGCTGATCGAAAACCTGAACCTGATCCTGGGCGATGAGGAGTTCCGGAAGAACGTCTCGGGTCTCCTGACCGAGTCCCGCGCCCTGCTGGCGGGCATGAACGACCAAGTCAACCGGCTCGGCGCGGTGGTCTCCAAGGCCGCCGAGAAGAGCCAGGACGTGCTCACCGAACTGCATGACACGGTCAAGGCCGTCCGCGAGCCCCTCGCCCGAACGCTGAAGGACACGGATGACCTGGCGGTGCATCTGACCAAGGACGCGGACGTGATGGCCGAAAAGGTCGCCGCAACGCTGGACGAACTCACCGCGAGGCTCTCCAGGACGGGGGACGCGCTCGATCAGCTGCTTCGGGACTCCGACAGCGTGGTGGTGCGGAACAACTCCAATCTCTACGAGACGCTGAAGGGACTGCGTGACACGACGCACCATTTGGAGCTCGCCGCCAAGCGGATCCGCGCGAATCCGTCGATCCTCCTCTTCGGCGCGGCGGAGACGCCCGAGGAGCTCAAGCGGTCGGACGAGACGGAACTGCGCCTCAAGGGGCGGGTTCGCCGCTACGACAAGGAAGACCCCAAATGAAGCCGGCGGCGCTCCTGGGTCTGATCGTCCTGGCCGGCTGCGGGACCTACTCCCCCCTCGACTCGCACTACAATCGCGGCGTCGAATATTACGACGACGGTCGGCTGCCGGAGGCCATCCGCGAGTACCGCCTGGCCCTCGAAGACCAACCGTCGAACGTACGGGCGCACTACAACCTGGCGGTTTGCTTTCACGACCAGGGCAAGAAGGAGGAGGCAGCCGCCGAGTATGAAGCGGTGCTCAGGCTCGACCCCGACAATGCCCGGGCGCTGGTCAGCCTGGCGTCCCTCGAGGCCGACGCGGGCCGGGACGCCCGGGCGGTCGAGCTTCTGGAAAAAGCCGCCGCGGCGGACCCGGACAGCGGCTTTCCGAAGTCGAGCCTTGGGGCGTACTACGAGCGCAAAGGGGACCTCGACCGGGCGCTCGAGGCCTACCGGGCTTCGGTGGCGATCGAACCGGGCCACGCGGCGGGCCACGCGGGGATCGCGCGGATGCTGGCCCGGCGCGGAGCCTATCCGGATGCCGCGGCCGAATACGAGAAGGCGCTCTCGAGCGACCCGGACGACATCGCCAGCCTGCTTGCAGCCTCGGAGGCTCGCGAGAAACTCGGCGAGATCAAGCCGGCGATGCTGCTCCTGGAACACGCGCTCGTCTACGTGAAGGACCGGCCGGCGCTGTGGATCCGCCTGGCAAAGTACTACGAATCCCTGGATCGACTGGAGGATGCGGTCGCGGCGCTGTGGGAGGCGCGCGCCCTCGATCCGGGCAATGCCGAAGTCGGCCCGCGATTGAAAGCCCTCTATGCCCGGCTCGGCGCCAGGGAGCGCTGAGGGCGGAAGCGCCGGTCCCGGACAGGGCCTCCTGCGATTCTTCTCCGCTCCGGTCTAGCCAAAAGGATTCCGGTACCGAACCCCTTCGATCTCCCCCCGTGGCGGGTCCGCGGTCAGCACCTCCTCGATCCCGCTCTCGTGGGCCACCGCCCAGACCATCGAATCCCAGAACGCGAGCCGATGCTTCTCAACGCCGTGGATGGCCTTCGTCAGCGTCCGTGTCCCCGGTCGGAGGATTCCGAAGACGTCTTCGATTCCCGCCAATGCGGAGCGAAGACGGGAGGCCTCGACCACAGGCAGAGCGCGGCGGAGGAGGACCGCCGCGAACTCGTCCAGGCTCTGCGCCGCGACGAATCCGTTCCCGCGCCGCGCGAGACCCTCGACGGCCACTTTGGCCTTGGCCGTCCGGGGATCCTGCCCGTCCGTCTGGTACGCCCGGATCAGGACATCCGTATCAATCAGGACCCCGCTCATGCAGCTTGTCTCTCGCCCACAGATCCACCCTCTCCGTCAGACCCGCCCGCATCGTACGAAGGAAGTCCTGCAGCCGGCGATCCCGCTCGTCCCCCTCTCCAGGGCCATCGGATCGCTTCAGTTCCACGGCAAGATAGGGCTCGCCCGAGGGACTCGTTTCCGTCCGAACGTCATGAAGTGCCCACGCCGATTCTTCGTGGCTCAGGAAGACGTGGTCGCGGCGCCGCAACGCCTCCAGAAGATCGTCGGCGACCAGCCCTCCCGGGAGAACCCGTCCCCTCACGAAATTCGCCCCCGGCTCCCCGAGATACTCCAGGAGAAAGCTCGCCCGCGCGCCCCCGCGGGCCTGACGAGCCACCTCCCTCCGCGCCTCCTCGAGCCCCCCTCCCCGAACCCAAACCGCCACCCGAGGGCCCTGACCCAGGAGCCGCTCGATCTGGGTTTCGTCGAAGCGCAGCGACCGGCCCGCGCGCTGGGGCTTCAACTTTCCCTGGCGCACCCACAGGTACAACGTGGGCCGACTGATCCCCAATCGCTCCTGGACCTCTTCACTCCCAATAAACTTCATATAACGTTATTGAGCGTTATATAACGTTAATTATAACAAATGTCAAGGCGTCTTTTGGTTCTCCTGCTGGGGGATAAGCTGGGGGCGGGTCCCCGCTTAGTGTGCGGTTAGCTGGATTGCCCCAGGAGCCACTCGACGGCCGCGGCCAGATCGGCGGCCACATAGTCCGCCCCGTGTGGCTCGGCCACCGTCTCGGCGCCGTGGCCGGTCAAGACGAGCACGCCCCGGACTCCTGCCGCCCTCCCGGCCTCCAAGTCGCGCAGGGTGTCGCCGATCATCACCGATTCGGCGAGGTCGACCTCGTGCTCCCCCGCGGCCCGCTCCAGGAGCCCCGGACGGGGCTTGCGGCAGTCGCATTCCACGGAGTAGCGGACTTGGTCCCCCTGGGGATGATGCGGACAGTAGTAGACCCCGTCGACCTGGGCGCCGGCTTCGGCGAGCAGCGCCAGCATTCGAAGATGGATCAGCCCTAGCTCGTCCTCCGTGATCATTCCCTTGGCAACGGCACCTTGGTTGGTGACGACGAACACCTTCCAGCCGGCGTCCCGAAGCCGGGCCACCGCGGCCGCCGCGCCCGGTATCAGCTCGACGCCTTCGGGCACCGTAATGTAGCCGCGTTCGACGATGAGCGTCCCGTCGCGATCGAGAAACACGGCCTTCACAGGAAGCCCCTCGTGAGCGGAAAGAAGACAAAAGCCAGGCGCCAGCGCATCCGGTGCTTTCCGGCAAAGGCGGGGAGCTGAGCCGACACCCGCCAGAACTCCCGCTTCACCTGGGCCGCTTCCTTCAGGCGCCCCAGCTCCGTCGCCGCCTGCGCGAGCCGGAAGTAGCCTTCCAGGTTGGAGGCGTTGTCCTCGATCGACCGGTTCAACACGTCGAAGGCCTCGCCGAGCTCGCCCTTGCGGTAGAGCGCCCGGCCCAACCCGAATCGAGCGTCGCTATAGCCCAGGTCGGACTTGGCCTTGAGCGCCCGATGGTACGCCGCGATCGCTTCGTCATACCGACGGCGGCGGTAGTACATGTCGCCGAGCAGCCGCATCAGGTGGTACGGCACCATCCCCTCGTAGAGCGGATTCTCCTCGGCAACCTTGACCGCGTCCTGCGCATATTCGAGAGCCTGGCGGTACCCTCCGCCCACGGCGTAGATGTTCGCCAGCTGGAAGCGCGCGTCGGCGTTCTGCGGATTCTCCAGCTTCGCCCCCTGGCTGCGGATAAAGCGATTCTTCGCCTGCCAGAGCCTGACCATGCGGATGAACGGGGAAGCGATGGCGTAAAGAATTCCTCCCAGGACCGGCCACGTGTACCAATTGGTCAGGAGGTACAGGACCCAGGTCCACTTCTCCATAGCGCCTATCCGAAAAGCGTCGACTCGATGATGTCGCAGACGATGTGGCCCACCGCCAGGTGGCACTCCTGGACGCGCTGGGTGTCGGCCGACGGCACCTGGAGGCAGAGATCGACGAGGCCCTTGAGCTTGCCGCCCTTCTCGTTCGTGAAGCCGATTGCCGTCGCGCCCAGCTTCTTCGCGCGCTTCACGGCCTCCAGCACGTTCGGCGAATTGCCGCTCGTCGAGATCGCGATCACCGCATCCCCCTTGCGGCAATACGCTTCCACCTGACGGGAGAAGGTGTACTGGTAGCCGTAGT